>JAEYZX010000127.1 GCA_023427845.1 Bacteroidota bacterium | reverse complement strand
GTACCGCTTTCGCCTTCAATGAGAATGGTTGCGCGGTTGTCTTTTACCCGTTCAATGAGGTCGATGATATGCCTAAATTTTTCTGACCTGCCTACCATTCCTCCATAATGCAGCACCTCATTTTGCTGCACTTGTTTTTGTGGGATGTTTGACTTCATTTGAGCCCCGATCGCGTTCTGTATGGCAGAGCGGAGTTCGTCACCCGTGAACGGCTTGACCAGATAGTCTATTGCACCCGATTTTACCGAATCGACAGCGCTGTCAATTGACGGATAACCCGTAATCACAAGTTTTGGGACTTGAGGGAAATGCTCTTTTGCATATTTGATGAGTTCAAGCCCGTTGATTCCCGGCATCTGCAAATCGGTGATAAGCAAATCGATTGTACTGCTTTTTAAAATTTCAAGTGCTTCGTTTACTGACGAGGCTTTATACGTATGAAAATTCTGCGCCTTTAAATGACGCTGCAGTAATTCGAGCATATCGTAATCGTCATCAACGATAAGTACGTTTTCTTTTTGCAATGTCATGACTTCTGATTTAGGGGCAACCGAATTTTAAAAACAGTACCTTTTGGGCTATTGTCGAATGTAGTTATAGTTCCACGATGACTTTTTATGATTCCGTGTACAACACTGAGTCCCAAACCATTACCTTCTCCGAGAGGCTTCGTCGTAAAAAAGGGTTCAAATATTTTTTCTCTGTTTTCCGGTGTAATTCCGGGACCTTGGTCTGCGATTTCAAGGTAAAAAAAAGTGTCGTCGCTGTATATTTTGGTTTCAATCGTACTTCCTGCGGGAGCAACATAGATCGCATTAACAAGTAAGTTGAAGAGGACTTGTGTTAATTGTATCGGATCCAATTGTGCTTTCAAATTTGAATCGTCGATTTTAAACTGGCTGATGATACCGGCTTTCCTGAAATTCGGTTCCAGAAGTGTCAGTGCCTGCTCGGCAACAGGCGCGATATTGATAACCTGCATATGTTGAGGCATGTCGCATGAGAAAAACATCAGCTTTTTTACAATCTCACGCGAATAGATTGCTGCCTTAATAACTTTAGAACAATCCTGTCGTGTTTGCGGATCAGTGGTACGTTCGTTGATAAGCTCGGCAAAACCAAGAATGTTTCCGAGAGGGGTATTGAGCTCATGCGCGATTCCGGCGGTAATTTCCCCGAGTATTGTCAGCCGGTCGGCACGTTCGGCACGGCGCTTCAAAACAGCAAGTTCTTCGTCTTTCAAATGCTTTTCGTAGAATTCGCTGATTTCGACCGCGAGCTTGTCAAGCAGCAGCTGTTCGTCAAAAAGAAATGATTGTTCCGAGTATTTATCGGCATCGTAATGGACGCTGATTTCACCATTGACCTCATTGAAAATACGGATCGGGCTTTGTTGTGCCACCGTACGGGACGGAAAATCAGGCGTTTCGATATTGATTCCGCGCACGTTCAATCTGACAAATGCATCCTCGGCATACCGCCATGCCGAACGAACGATTACACATATTTCGTCAAGTGTTTCCTTAACGCCATTGCGCTGAAGGATCACCCCCGATATATTGTAAAGGCAGGACAGTTCTTTTATCCTTTCGTGAAGTTTTTCACTTGTGCTGATTGGCATGGCAGTCGACTTTATGCAAAGGTAGCAATCTTTAATGAAGTCGGCCAATTGATTGGCTATGCTTCATGCGAACTCGTACGGTTTCGGAGCACAATCCTGCCTGCCAGGTAACCCATTGGCAGATACGCAAAAACCAAATCGACCACTGTGTACCATAGCGGCGACGGAAGCATGAACACACTTGTTATGCCGCCAATCAGAAACACGAAGCCAATCGCCATCGCGAACTTCATTTTATGATTTACCGCGATTGCCGCAGCTATTAGTGCGCCTACGAACGTTCCGAGTGCATGCGCGAGAAACGGGAAGATGAAGTGCCGTGGCTCAAACAGATGCATCACTGCTTTCAGGCCTTCCTGCGCTGAAACATCGGCATCGATAGGCGGCGGAATTACAGATGAACTGATCGAAATCAAAGCCATATTGACCATGCCGCCAATTACAAGTCCGGCGATTACAGCCAAGATGTTGCGTAAAATTATTTTCATGAGCGTGATTTTAAGATTGTGAAGCTGTTTTGAACCAATCCGCTAAAAGTTGTTCGTTAATGTCGGCGACTGATTTAATTTTAATATGCCGCATGTCTTTGCCTGTTCCTTCAAGCAGGTTGTCGGGATCGCTGAGTTTATCGAACTTGAAAAATCCGAGTGTTACATACGCCTTTGCGGTTTTCAGATATGCGAAATCTTTAGCTGCAGAAAATATCGGACGTCCCCATTTGAAATCTTCCTTCACATCAGGGACCGATTGATGGATCAGCTCGCGAATTCGCAGCATAATATCTTTATGCGGACTGGCGGCCGTGTGAATGTATTCTGTAATTGAATCGTTCATGGTATCGAATTATCGGGCAAACTTAAGAAAATATTGAATGTGTTTGTACTGACTTTAAGAATACCATGGCCAATGACGTGAAAACTTCTACCCGTTTTTGGGGATAGGCAAAATACCTGAATGGCGGGAGATAATTTAGAATTCAAATTATTACATTTATACACTGTAACCATTTGGTTGTTAATGGTTTCTGTTAAATATAAATATCATGGAACAGAAATTTGGTTTTACGAAAATGACGATGCAGGAATTTGAACCTTGGATCGCACAGATGCGGATTGCACGCACAATATTAAAAATCCAGCAACACCATACCTATAGCCCCGCATATATACATTTCAAAACCGACAATCATTTTGCGTTGCAGAAAGGAATGAAAAACTACCATGTGACCCATAACGGCTGGAACAACATCGGACAGCATTTCACGACTTTCCCCGACGGTACAATAATGACGGGCAGAAGCCTCGAAGCTTCGCCTGCGTGCATCTACGGAAACAATGCGCATTCAATCTGCATGGAGCATTTGGGTAATTTCGATACGGGCGGCGACCAAATGACGGCGCAGCAAAGAGAAACTATACTAAAGATGACTGCCGCGCTCTGCAAAAAATTCAACCTTGAAGTCACCGTACAATCCATTGTTTACCATCATTGGTTCAATTTGTCGACCGGCGAGCGGAATAACGGTAGGAAAAACAATAAATCTTGTCCCGGAACTAATTTTTTTGGAGGCAATAAAGTAAACGACTGTGAAGATCATTTTCTGCCGGAGGTAAAAGCAATGCTGAATCCTTTGGTAACCACGTCAATAAACACCTTGCGATTTGTATGTGTAGATGCCGATTCGTTGAACATCCGTATCGGTCCTGCTGCAAGTTATTCATTGGCGCCTGAACGAGAACCACTTCAGGCAGGTGCAATTTTACGGGTCTATGATGAGTCCAACGGCTGGATCAGGATTTCATCGTCGGCTGCACATTGGGTCAACGGAAAGTTTACTCGTAATGTGGTACGAACTACAGTTAACGCATCGTTGCTGAATGTGCGGAGTGGCCCTTCGGCTGAATTTCCAAAAGTGGCTTCACTACCCAAAGGATCTGAAGTATTTATTAGCGATGAGCAAAACGGCTGGTGCAAAATCAGCATGGATAACCGATGGGTCAAAAAAAGCTATCTCGTAGCCTGACAGGCTCAATTATTATACAACTTAGTTATGGAAAATCAAAAACCTTTCAGAATCGGGCTCTGCATGGCCGGAGCTGTATCGGCAGGCGCATATACGGCAGGCGTAATGGATTATCTTCTCGAGGCATTGGCCACGTGGGAAAAAAAAAGAGGGGAGGCCAATGTCCCATCGCACCGTGTTGTGA
>JAEYZX010000058.1 GCA_023427845.1 Bacteroidota bacterium | reverse complement strand
GGATGGCGATGGCAGATCGATCATGCATGGCGAACTGATGATTGGCGAGGCTGTTGTGATGTTTGCAACTGCAACCGCGCAATGGACAGAAAAGTCATCGGGAATGTTCCTTTACGTGGATGATGTGGACGCCGTCCATCGTAGGGCGCTTAAAAACCAGGCGAAAGAACTTGCCCCGCCCACACAACAGGAGTATGGATACAGTTCGGGTTTCGAAGATCCGTTCGGAAACCAATGGTGGATAACCAGCGGAGTTTCAGATTAGAAAAAAAATTATATATTTGGAGACAACTAAAAAACACACCTTATGAAATTAATTAAATCCATCGCAATTGTTGCATTGTTATTTGCAGCAAATACATTGTCGGCACAATCTGCTGCTTCCAAATGGCCTGCAATGAAGACTTACGAAGAAGTAATCACGCGTATAAACAATGGTGTTGAACAAGGAAATCAACACGTAATTACAGGTTTTACAAATACACTCAACTACGCTTCCGGCCGACTTACCACCGATGTTCCGGCAGAATTCAAAAGCAATGCAAAATTGATGACAGCTGTTGCGAAAATGCAGTCACAGACCCAAAAACTTAATGACCTTGTGGCCTCAAAAGCTCCTGATGCGACTTTGAAGCCTGTTTTTCTCGAAACGTATGGCATGTTTCAGGAAGTGCTTGGACACATGACCTCTAAAAAATAATTGTATTTTGTTTAAAATTCACCCGTCTTAATGGCGGGTTTTTTTGTGCTTATTTTTCGCAATGACAGTATCAATTAAATATAAAAACCAATCAATATCCGGAGTTAAATTTTACAGCAATCCATGCGCCTTTTACTTCGCTGTTCCTCATCTGGATTTATAAATGATTATACCTTATTCTTTCCAATCCTAGTAGTATGCCTGATTTCAAAGTATACTGCAAGGCCATATATCCAAAACGGTTTGTACTTTCAAATTCAACACGGTTCAGAATTGATTTTATTCGGGATCGGCAATGGATTGTTAATTACTTTCGGAACGATTACAGAATATAAATTTTACCTTTGCCTGTACTAAAATTAACAGCATGGTTTATAAATTCAGAGTGATTCTCGATGCAGAGGAAGATGTGTTCAGGGATATTGCGATACTCGAAAATGATACGTTGGAAGACCTCCACAATGCTATTGTAAACGCATTTGATTTTGACGGGACTGAAATGGCTTCGTTTTACACTTGCGACAATCAATGGAACCAGGATGAGGAAATCCCGATGTTCGATACCGGCGAAATCGCGGGCGAACAAAAAATAATGAACGATTTTGTGCTTTCGGACCTACTAAATGAAGATGCCACCAAGATAATCTACGTGTACGATTTCCTGAACATGTGGACGTTCTTTGTTGAACTCGGGGCAATTGAGGAAGTCACGGCAGGCGAAAGCTACCCCAATACATTGTTCTCACACGGGATCATGCCGGCCGATGCCCCGGAAAAAGATTTTACCGATCCGGCTGCGTCCGATTTTGACTACGACGAAGACGATTATGACGAGGATGACCTCGACATGCTTGACGGAGGCGACAACTTTGAAGACTATGGGTTTGAGGAAAATTGGAACTAAAGCGGGGCTCCCAGTCAGTTGGCATCCAGTTATTCAACAACCAATCATTTAAATTCTTACTAATCTAAAAATCCTGCTGATCATCGTCGGCTGAAAGCTAATTGCTCAAATGATAAACCTATTCAATACCCACATCGAATCACTTTCGATTCACCGCGTTGGCAACAAAAGCCGAAATGAACCGATTTTTCTTTCCGAAAATCCATTTTCACTTAACGACGAGCTGATGCCCTTGGTTAAGGAATATTTTCTGAAACCTTTTCGCGATAAGGAGGAAAACTACTTCCAGTTCGCTCATGAAGTCGATCTGGATTACAACGATATGTATAAGTACGCGAGCGAAATCTTTACCAATCCGTCGTCGATACATGAAGTATCTAAAAAAATCACGCAACACCTTTTTGAGCAATCGAATCATCCACATATAAAAAACGGTGAAGTATACGTGACGCATTTAACGAATGTGAGCATCGATAATAATGTGGTGGATGCGATCGGGATTTTCAAAAGCGAGATCAAAGCCGATTTCCTGCAGTTCGAAGAGAAAGATTCGGCGCTCGAGATGATACTTCAACAGGGAATCAACCTGAACAAGCTCGATAAAGGCTGTCTGATTTTCAATTATAAAAAAGAAGAAGGTTATAAAATTCTGACGGTCGACAGCAATCGGTATGATGCGCGCTACTGGCTTGAACATTTCCTATCTGTTGATGCGTTTGAGGACGAAAATTTCATCACCAAAAAATACCTTAAGTTTTGCCAGAACTTTGCAAAAGACGTTGTGCTTCCTGCCGAGGACAAAAAAGAGGAAGTGATGTTCATGAACCGATCGGTGAATTATTTCGCGAAAAACGATCAGTTCGAAGAAACCAATTTCCTGAATGAGGTACTCGACAATCCCGATTTGATCCCGGAATTCAAAAACTACAAGGTCGATAAAGGCGAAAAATACAGCATCGAGGACGTGACGACTTTTCCAATTGCAAACGCCGCAGTCTCCGATGCACGAAAATCGATCAAGAATGTCATCAGTCTTGATACCCACATCCAGATCAAAATGGATTTCATAAATCCCGAAAGCGCCGAAAAATACGTTGAAAAAGGTTGGGATGAGGAAAAACAAATGTACTACTACCTGGTTTACTTCAATAAAGAACAGAAATCGTAACACGGTCATTATCACCAAAAGCGCCTTATTTCATAGGGCGCTTTTCTGTTATAAATAAAATCCTATCTTTATTCGGTAACAAATGTTAAAGCCATTCGTCGAATAGCAACCTAAAACCAAAAGATTGGAAACCATACTAACAATCCGGAATCTGCACAAGCGTTACGGCATCGTACATGCAGTAAACAATGTCTCCCATGAAATACATAAAGGCAATGTATACGGAATCCTCGGGCCAAACGGCAGCGGAAAATCGACAACACTCGGAATCGTCCTCAATGTCGTAAATAAGACGGCCGGCGATTACAGTTGGTTTGGTGGTACGGTCGAAACGCATGAGGCATTGAAGAAGGTCGGCGCCATCATCGAACGGCCCAATTTCTACCCGTACATGACCGCTGTCGAAAACCTGAGGCTGGTTTGCAAAATAAAAGGAATCGATTACTCCAAAATCGAAGAGAAACTTTCACTTGTGGGACTTCTCGAACGAAAGGACAGCAGATTCCGGACGTTTTCCCTCGGAATGAAGCAACGTCTTGCGATTGCATCGGCATTATTGAACGATCCGGAAATTTTGATATTGGACGAACCCACAAACGGTCTCGATCCGCAGGGAATCCACCAAATTCGCGATATCATCCGATTGATAGCCTCGCAGGGAACCACGATATTGCTCGCCTCGCACCTGCTTGACGAAGTCGAGAAAGTGTGTACTCATGTACTTGTATTGCGAAAAGGTGAAATCTTATATTCCGGTAAAGTCGATGAAATGTCGTCGAATGAAGGTTTTTTTGAACTCTGTGCCGATGACAACCAAGCACTCAAGTCGGCTTTGCAAAACCACAATTCGATTGAAAAAATCACCGAGGAAGAAGGAAAAGTTTTGATTTACCTCAAAAGTGCCGTGGGTGCCGCAGAACTGAACCGCTATCTCTTTGAACGGAATATTACGCTGAACCACCTGGTTAAGCGTAAAAACAGCCTTGAGGAGCAATTTTTGGAACTCACAAACACTACAGAAAAAAGATAATGAAAAGACTACTTTCAATAGAACTCCAGAAAATCTGGATGAACCGCGCAAGTAAGGTACTTACAATTGCATATTTTGTACTTCTTTCATTTATCGCGTTGATCGCATCGATCAAGTTCGACATTGGTCAGATAAAGTTCCACCTGGCAGAACACGGAATTTTTAATTTCCCCTATATCTGGCATTTCAATACTTACATTGCGGCAATCCTCAAATTCTTCCTAGCGATCGTAATCGTTTCGATGATGGCGAATGAATACAGCTATGGAACGCTTAAACAAAACCTCATCGACGGAATCAGTAAAAAGGAATTCATCAAATCAAAGTTTTTGACGGTAGTGCTTTTTGCACTGGTATCGACAGTCTTCATTTTCGTTATGTCACTTATTTTAGGCTTGTCGTTCTCGTCCTATACCGAACCGGGAATCATCTTTTCTGATCTTGAATACCTGCTTGCGTATTTCATAAAACTGACCGGATTTTTCGCATTCTGTTTGTTTTTGGGGATTTTGGTAAAAAGATCTGCTTTTGCAATTGGCTTTCTGCTCGTTTGGTGGATTGTTGAAGGAATTATAATCGCAATTCTGAATTACAAAGTTTTCCCTGACAATGACAACGACAGGTATATTTCGCAATTTCTTCCGCTTGAATCGATGAGCAACACCATCGTGGAACCATTTACGCGGCTTTCGGTAATAAAAAGCATGGAAGCGGCAATTGGCGGAACCGCAAATGTGAAGGATTATGGCGTTCATTTAACGTCGGTTCTGATCGTTTGCGCGTGGACCGTTATATTTGTGTTAATGTCGTACAAATTACTGAAGAAACGCGATTTGTAGTATCTTTGCCGATGCTATGATTTCACTGAAGAATACCTTGTGCATTGCCATCTTCCTGGGCATTTCAACGACTGTCCGATCGCAATACATCACCATCGACGAAAGTCAGACCATCGAACAATTGGTCGAAGATGTGTTGATCAATAATTCATGCGCCAATGTATCGAATATTTCGGTCAGCGGGCTCAATTTTGGAAGTGGGAATTCGTATGGCTATTTTTCTGCCGGGACCAGCAGTTTTCCGTTTGCCGAAGGACTCGTTATTACAACCGGGCGCGCTTCATCTGCAGTTGGGCCAAATTCCGGGATCATCAGCGAAGGGCCAACAGACTGGCCGGGCGACGCCGATCTTGAAGAAGCCCTAAGCGTGGGCAACACCATCAACGCGACGGTCATCGAATTTGACTTTTTACCACTGGCGAACAAAATCAGTTTCGATTATATTTTCTCGTCCGAACAATACTTGTCGAACCCGTCGAGCAACCAATGCAGCTACACCGATGGATTTGCGTTCCTTTTGAAACAGGCGAACACTTCGGATAATTATCAAAACCTTGCAGTAATTCCCAATACAAACATCCCGGTAAAGGTGAACACCGTTCGAGGCCCGGGTACGATTTGCCCCGCTGCGAACGAGCAGTATTTCGATGCCTTCAACGGATTTGACCATCCTACAAATTACAACGGGCAGACTGTTATACTTACTGCCGAAGCCACAGTAATTCCGAACACATTATATCACATCAAGCTTGTCGTTGCCGATCAGGGAAATAATCTATACGATT
>JAEYZX010000064.1 GCA_023427845.1 Bacteroidota bacterium | reverse complement strand
GCAGAGGTCAGCGCAAGTTCGGATGTTATGAACGCCACTTTCATGCTTTTGAGCTGCTCTTTCTTTTCTTTGAGCATTCCGTTTTGCGCATAAAATGTTAATGACACAAGCGTCAATAGGATCGTAAATATGTTCTTGAATTTCATAATCATTCTATTATCATTTGTTCGATATTCGTATTTGTGGACAGCAAATCTTCAAGATATTCATCGTCGATCTGCAATTCCATTTCCATTTTGTCGATATCATCGCCTTCGAGCATCGTCATCAATTCATATTGAGAAATTCCCGATTGGTAGGCAAGGTAATTTTCCAGGGTCGACTCGTCAAGTTCGGTAGGCGGTTTGATCGAATTATAAAACGGAATCAGGAGCGCAAGTACCAAAATTGCCGCTGCAGCATAAATGAAGCTACTTTTCCGATACAATTTAATTACCGGTTTTTCATCGATTCGCTGTGCTACTTTTTGCGGAAGCGTATCAAAATAACCGTCAGGGACTTTGAATCCCGACGAAATTTTTGGTTCGTTATCTAATTTGAATGCAGTCATTTTGTTTAGACTTGATAATGTTTAAAGGGTTTAATCGGCGGCCATGTAATCTTCGATTTTTTTGACTGCGTGATGATACGACGCTTTTAAGCCACCGACCGATGTTCCGAGTATTTCAGATATTTCTTCGTATTTCAAGTCTTCAAAATACTTCATTTTAAAAACCAGCTGCTGCTTTTCAGGAAGCCGGACAATTGCTTTTTGAAGTTTTATCTGAAGTTCATCGCCATCAAAATACGTATCGGAATGCAGGTTCTCAACTATTTTAGACTGTATCGCCTCGGTTGTGGTTCCGTGTTTTTTTGCCTTCTGATTGATAAACGAAATGGCTTCATTCGTCGCAATCCGGTACATCCACGAAAACAATTTGCTTTCGCCTTTGAAATTCCTGAGATTCTGAAACACCTTGATAAATGTATTTTGCAGCACATCATCGGCATCGTCGTGATTCAAAACAATGCTGCGGACCAGGCTATATAACGGCCGCTGATAATCGGCAAGCAGTTTCTGAAATGCCGCATCCTGCGTTTTGGTGTCCAGTAACTGTTGTATAAAAGCCTTTTCGTCCAAAATGAGTTTTGCGATAAGATAGTTTATAGGCCCAAAGGTTTAATCCGGAGCGGTTTCTGACGCTGGTGCGGCATCAATTGGTTGCGCTACCGTTGGTGTCGATGGTGCACGTCGTGCGGGTGTAACCCGAACAGATGCGGGCGCGGCAACGGCATCACGGATTGGAATGTAAATGTCGGTCACCCATTTCGACGGCCCTTTAACGTCTTGCATGTTTTTTGTCAATATTTCCAATGATCTGAAATCGTCAAGTCGTTCAAGATTATTTTCGCGTAAAAATTCGGCTCCTTTTTTCAGTGCGGCCTCGCGATGCGAATAATCTCCGTTGAGCGTGATCTTGGCTGCGCGGAAAAGTGGTAATTGGCCGAACGTGATGTCACTTCCCGCACTGGTGTAGATTTCCTCCCGAATCGGGATACAGACCGAAAATTTCGTTATTCCTTTGTCGATGTCGTTCGAATGATAGATTACAAATGGTTTGCCGCCCATCGGAATTTCGTTCTTTTTAAAAAAGTGCAGCATTTTTGAAAGCATAATCTGCCTGTTTTTTGGTGCGTTTTCAATCGTGCTGGTAATAGATTGTTTTAGATACATCACTCCCGATTTTCGGACGATGCCTCCCAGCTTTACGGAAAATGTGTTGATTTCATAGTCAAGGCTACGATCAAGATTCGCCAGGCTTTTTTCGAACATGTTACTAAAAATCGTTTCGCCGCCGCCTTTTGCCGTTGCATAAATCTTCGACATAAAATCGAGTTTTCCTTTTGCCCGCCAGGTAACCTTCGTGCCACCAACAGTATCTTTGAACTTCCAGGTCACCATGGTCGGTGAGCCATTGTAAATCATCGTTTGCACGAGACTGTCATTGTCTTTTATGTACGTAGTTTTTACATTGCCTTCGCTATCGCTGCCTTCCCATGAAAATGATGCGCCTTTCCCGCTGAACGGGCCGGAATATGAAAATTCCATTTCTGGATCTTCGGTTTTCCATGAACTCCAGTTTTCCCAATTGCGAAAATCGTTTACATAATTATAAACTACGGCTTTGGGTGAATTTATGATTCGGGATTTGGTGATATTGAACTCGCCTTTTTGTGTCGCGACATAAACGGTTACCGCTACCATTGCGAGAATGATAAGCAAAAAAATATATTTAATGATCCTCATGGAAGGTGCAGGTTTTGGCTAGCTCAAAGTTAAAAATTAAATATGAAGAATGTCTATATTTGTTGGGTAACCAATAATCTAAATAAAGATATTATGAAATTAAGATTTATTGCGGCGCTTTTCGTTGCTTTTGCGGCATTGTCGTCCTGCAAGGAAGAGCAGACCGAGACCAAAACGAGCGAGGCTGCGGTGGCTGAATTTAAGTACGAGGCCGAGCAGTTTGCCGATATAAAGATCCTTCGGTATCAGGTTCCGGGTTGGGAAAACCTAACGCTGAAAGAACAGGAACTTGTGTATTATCTCACCCAGGCGGGCTTGGCCGGACGTGACATCATGTGGGACCAGAATTACAAGCACAATCTGAAAATCCGCGCGGCATTGGAAAACATTTACCGCAACTATACGGGAGATAAAAATTCGGAAGATTGGCAGAAATTTGAAACCTACATCAAAAGGGTGTGGTTCGCAAACGGAATCCATCATCATTATTCAAGCGATAAGATAAAACCGGAGTTCACTGAGGCATATTTCAAGCAGCTCCTTGCCGATACGAAAACTACGCTCGACGCTGCAATAGTTCCGATTTTATTCAACGATGTCGATTCTAAAAAAGTCAATTTGGATGAATCAAAAGGATTGTTGGCTGGTTCTGCGGTGAACTTTTATGAAGATGGAATCACCAGTGCCGAGGTCGAGGCGTTTTATAAAAAGAAAAAAAGCGCCGACCCGAACCGTCCTGTATCATTCGGTCTGAATTCGAAATTGGTCCGGAATGCTAACGGTCAGCTTGAAGAAAGTGTCTGGAAAAGCGGCGGAATGTACGGACCGGCTATTGATAAAATCATCTTTTGGCTTGAAAAAGCGAAAGCCGTTGCCGAGAATCAAAAGCAAGGGGATGCGCTTGGATTGTTGATTCAATATTACAAAACAGGCGACCTGAAAACGTGGGACGATTATAACATCGCGTGGCTTCAGGCAACCGAGGGCAATATCGATTACATCAACGGATTTGTCGAAGTGTACAATGATCCGCTTGGATACCGTGGTTCTTATGAGACCATCGTTCAGATAAAGGACTTTGACATGTCGGCCAAAATGGAGAAAATCTCGCAAAACGCCCAATGGTTTGAAGACAATTCACCTTTGATGCCTGAGCATAAAAAAAAGAATGTTGTGGGCGTTTCATATAAAACCGTGATCGTTGCAGGCGAGGCCGGAGATGCGTCACCGGCAACTCCAATTGGGGTGAATTTACCAAATTCCGATTGGATCAGGGCTGAACATGGCTCAAAATCGGTGTCGCTTGGAAACATTATTGAAGCATACGGAAACGTTGGCAGCAGCGACCGACTAAAAGAATTCGCGCATGATGAGGAAGAAATTGCACTCGAGGAAAAATACGGTGCTATCGCCGATAAATTACATACGGCTCTGCATGAAGT
>JAEYZX010000036.1 GCA_023427845.1 Bacteroidota bacterium | reverse complement strand
GATAACACGGTTGCTGTAGCTGATGTTTGATCCAAAACTATAAAAACCCCGAAGGCTTGGATAAAATGCCCCTTTGGCGATTTTAAGGTCGCGTTCTGCAAGATCAAGGTTTGCCCGTGCAATCTTTATTTCTATTCGTTCTTCGCGGGCTTTTTCCAGAATCGCATCAGGTGTCTGCAACATAGCTGCGCTCTCAGAAACATCGGCATCAACATCGGCTACGTCAAAATCTTTGAAATCTTCAAGCTGTAACAACTGAGCAAGACTCAGTTTTGAGATAAGCAGCGCATTCTCGGCAGCAACAACCTGCTGATTACTGGTAGCGACGGTTGCACGCATGTCCATCAGGTCGCCACGCGGAATTGACCCGGCATCGACCAATTCATTTGTACGCTCCATCTGTTTTTGGTTATTTGCCAGAAGTTCCTGCTGCACCTTCAAGTTTTCTTTGTTAAACAAAATCTGCAGGTATGCATTTGCCACGTTCAGCGCCACATCGTCCTTCATCTTTGTAAGGCTGTATTGCGACGCAAGAAGCGCAAGTTTGGCGCGCCGCATACGATTTTGATTTTGCAGGCCGTTGAATAGGTCGAAACCGACATTTATGTCTGACGAAGTATATTGCAACGTTTGTGTTTCCTGCGTAAATGTAACGGGATTCATACTGAGCCCGATGTTCCAGGAATGCGATGCACTTGCATTGATCGAAGGAAGAAAATTGCCTAGCGCTCCTTTCTTATCGATTTCGGCAAGCCTGATGTCAAGTTCGGTTTGCTGCACACTGATATTATTTTCAAGTGCATACCTGACCGTTTCCTGAATTGTCCAACGTTTTGTTTGTGCACTTGCAGTGACACCGCACAAAAGCAATAATATAAAACCTAAAAAATTAAAATTTTTCATAAATATGGGATGAAGCAGCTTCCCAGCCGCACAAAATTAATTATAATTTACAAATGAATCCGGGTTTATGCGTTTTAATTCGCGCTAGCTTTTCGGTCCGCCTTTTTGAAGACCCTGGTTCCAAACCTTTATTTTATCGGTCTGTTTGATCCCATCTTTGACTTCAACATAGATTCCGTCGCTGACTCCAAGGGTGATATTTCGTTTTTCGAATTTCTGCGGAGCAGCCTCCACTTCTACGAAAGGTTTTTGCGTTTCCTCGTCAAATTGAATCAATGATTCTTTAAGTGCCAATACCCGGTCGGCTTTATCGAGAATGATAGACGCATTTGCACTGAGGCCCGCACGGATAAATGTGGTGTCGCGGCTTGTTAACGCCCCTTTTATCTCAAACTGTATCGCGCCATTTTCCGTTTTGCCTTTTGGCGCGATATAATTCAGGATTGCATCGAACTTTTTGTTTTCGATCGCGCCTACGGTGATTTCGATCGGAAGATTTTCCTTTATTTTCCCGACCTCCGATTCATCGACTTTCCCGACGAATATCATGCGGTTCACATCGGCAAGGCTTGCGATTGTTGTTCCTTCGTTGAAATTATTGCTTTCAATGACCTGGTTTCCGACTTTTACGGGTACTTCCAAAACCATTCCGGTAACGGTCGACCTGATAATCGTATTCGCGACATTTCCGAGTCCTGTTGTGGTTCCCGTCCGCGCAATATCCATACTCCTGCGCATTGCGGTGTAGTTTTGCTGTGCCTGTTTGAAATTCGCTTCGGCAGCGTCAAAGTCATTTGCAGAGATTACGCCTTTGTCGAACAAGGTCTTCTGACGGTTGTAAATTTTCTGCTGGTTGTCGAGCGTAATCTTAGCCGCCTGAACCTGGCTTTGCGTATTGCTCAATGTCGAAATATTTGGTACAACGCGGATTTTTGCGATTTTGTCGCCCGCCTTTACAAATCCTCCTGCTTCGATGTAAATTTCTTCTATAATTCCCGATATGTTTGGTTTGATGAGGACCTCTTCGTCGGGAACTATGTTGCCGGTCGCAATCGTGTTTTTTACAATTGTCTTGATTTCCGGCTTCTCGGTATCGTAAACTACAGGCGGTTCCTGGTTTTTTGCATACAAATAATACAAAGCCCCGAAAAAGACTAATGCGATTACGATTAATACAGTGATTGTGATTCCTTTCTTCATTATTGATTGATGTTTATTACTTTAATAATTAAATTATTCTGCACGCAGCGCGTCTACAGGTTTTACATTGATAGCCATTTGAGCCGGAATAAAACCCGCAAGTAATCCCGAACCTATCAAAATAACCAGCGCGACAAAAACGACAAGCAGATCGACACTCGGATTTGCGAACATCATATCGTCGGAAGGCATGGATTCGATCATCATGTTCAGCACCGCCAGCAAACCGGTTGCTACCGCTATCCCGGCCATTCCCGCGATTATGGTGAGGAAGATTGATTCGGTCAGAATTTGCCGGCGGATTGCTCCGGGTGTCGCTCCCAATGCACGACGAATCCCGATTTCTTTTGTTCGTTCTTTGACAACGATCAGCATGATATTTGAAATTCCGATTACGCCTGAGAGCAAAACAAGCGTTCCGACAAAATAGGCAATGACTTTCAGGATCAGAAAAAGTCCGTTGATCTTGCTGAATTCCTCGAAAAGATCAAAATGGCCGATTGCCCGTTCATCGTCGGGTGCCACTTTGTGACGCGCTTTCAGAAAATCCATTATTCCGGCTTTCATTTCGGTTATCGACGCGTCATCTTTTGCTGTCAATGCCATCCATCCGACCGTATCTCCGTAATTGAATGCCTGCTGAAATGTGGTAAACGGAATGAAGATATTCTTTTGAGCGCCTTCGGCATTTCCGTTATTGTTGCCTTTCGCTTTATAGACGCCAACAACCATAAAGCTCACGCCGTTGACCTTGATATAGCTTCCAATGACTTCTTCTGTGCGTAGGTAGAGTTCGTTGATTACGCCTTCACCAATCACAGCAATTTTTCGTTTATTCTCGATATCGCCATAATTGATAAACCTCCCGTTGATGATGTCCATTTTTTCCTGTTGGATCAGTTCAGGATAGTCGCCCAAAATCGTATAGGCGCCTGTTTTCTCGCCGCGGATCACATTATTTGCAGCCTGATGACCGCCCAATTGATTACGTGGTGAAACGTAAAGAAGATCGGGGAAATTTTGTTTTAAAGCTGCAACATCGCCGTTTTTGAAGTTGAAACGCCTGCCGAGTGGCAATCCCTGGTAAGGTTTTGAGGTTCCCTGTGTCCACATGAACATGGTATTCGTAGCAATTCCCGAAAAACCTTTCTTCACACCATTTTCGAGTCCGTTGCCTGCTGCCAGAAGGATCACTAAAATAAATATACCCCAAAATACACCAAAAGCCGTGAGCACTGTGCGGAATACATTTGCCGTGAGCGCCTCAATTATTTCGTTCCATTTGTCTCTGTCAAACATCTTACTCGTCTCTTAATGCAACAATTGGTTTTATTTTGGCGGCACGATATGCGGGAAAGAATCCCGCAAGAGCACCTGCAAAAATAAGCAGGACCAAGGTCGTAATCGCGATATTGAAATCCACTTCGGGGTTAAGGAAAAACTCGCTGTTGATCATTGGGCCAACAAATTCAAGCAGCAACAGGCTCAGCAATAGTCCGACGAAACCTGCTATTGTAGTTATGAAAATAGATTCATGTAATATCATTCCGATTATCGACAATGGTGTTGCTCCCAACGCTTTTCGGATGCCGATTTCCTTTGTACGTTCTTTTACGATTATCAGCATAATATTGCTGACTCCGACCACACCCGCGATTATGGTACAAATTCCGACCCACCAAAAGAAAAGCCGGATGTAAAGATTCAGGTCGTAGAACTGCTTGGCATCCTTGACTGAATTGTGTATGCCTACCCCGCTTTCATCATCGGGCGCAACCGAATTTTTACTTCGTAGCATTTTGGTAACCTGGTCTGAAAATGCCTCTGATTGAGCCAACGCCACGTCGTAATCCTTCGAGAGTTTCAGCGTATAAAACAAATCACTTATTGCATCACCGCCGCCAAAGACTTTCTGCATTGCGGTAATGGGCATGTAAATCCGCGATTCTTCACGTTCACCTGCAGGATCGGTAAAAACACCAACCACCTTGAACGGAATTCCGTTGATTGTGATCTGTTCACCTAACGGATTGTTTTCTTTAAACAGATCCAACCGTATTTTTTCACCAATGACCGCAATTTTTTCGTTATAAGTAATGTCGTTAAAGTTTACAAAACGACCCATTGTAACAGTAGCGTTTTCGATAAACTGATAGTCAGGATGCACGCCACGGCATTGATAGTTTCCTGTTTCTTTTCCGTACACGACAGCCGCGCTCCATTGATTATAGGTTGCGGCTTTCTTGTCGATAACATCTGCAAATTTCTGTGCCGCAATCTCATAGTCACTGTTGCGGAATTCGACTTCACGGCCCGGGTTCAGGCCGTTGTATTCTTTTGTGGTAGTTCCGGTCCATATCTGGATAATTCCAGCTGCATCACGTTCGAATTGCTTTTCGATTCCGTTTTGAAGTCCTTTTCCCGCGCCCAATAATATAACGAGAATGAAAATACCCGACGATACGGAAATCCCGGTGAGGAAAGTCCGCAATTTGTTTTGGCCTATTGCCTGAAAAATCTCCTGCCAGCGTTCAATGTTAAACATATGCCGCGCGTTGCTGTATCACATTTACATCGTCGATTATCACACCGTCTTTCAGAAGTACGTTTCGCTTGCACATTGCTGCAATGTCGGGTTCATGGGTTACGATCAGAATCGTTTTTCCTTCATCGTTGATACCCTGAATGAGTTCCATCACTTCGTATGAAGTTTTCGTATCAAGTGCACCTGTAGGTTCGTCGGCAAGCAAAACTTTTGGATGGGACGCCAATGCTCGTGCAATTGCGACACGCTGCTTTTGTCCGCCTGAAAGTTCGTTTGGCAAATGATGTGCATGCGATGCCAAACCGACTTTTTCAAGATAAGTCATCGCGATCTCATTACGTTCCTTGCGTTTAATCCCCTGATAATATAATGGCATCGCTACATTATCGAGTGCGCTTTTGTAGTTGATCAGATTAAACGATTGAAAAACAAAACCAAGGAATTTATTGCGGTACCGCGATGCGACTGTTTCGTTTAATTTTTTTATTGGAACTCCATCCAGGACATAACTCCCCGAATCTGCTTCATCAAGAATTCCGAGTATGTTAAGCAGGGTCGATTTTCCTGAACCGGAAGAACCCATAATCGCTACAAGCTCGCCTTCTTTAACATTAAAATTGATTCCTTTTAAAACGTGGAGTTCGGAACTTCCCGTTTTATAGGACTTATGAAGATCGGTTATCTGAATCATTATCAAGAAATTACAGCAATATTATCGATTCCGGGTTATAACGGTTACTAAAAAAACGTTAATACTTTAGGAAAACCATAAGACTTCACCGCACATATTTTGTTACATCGATAAACCGACATATTTGATTTACTAATTTAGCGGCTTAAAAATCAAAGCAATATGCCCAGGCCTAATTTATTTGCGATGCTGGTTGGTGTGCTCTCGATCACTGCCGGATGTTCGACCACCAATAAAATTGAATCACTTAAACCAGAACCCGACAATGCGGCTCCGATGGTTTACGAGAACGCCACCTCATTTATAAACCTTCCGATAACAATCCGGCTGAAAGATATCGAATCGCAGACAAACAAAGTGCTGAGCGGACTTATATACGAGGATCACAATATTAACGACGACGACATCGAATTAAAAATCTGGAAACTTGCACCGCTTTCGATATCCAATGAAAATGGGAAAGTAAAAACCGTCCTTCCGTTGAAGGTTGATGCCAAATATAGAATTGGCACCAATAAACTTGGCGTTGATTTATACAATACACGGGAATTCCACCTGAACGGAAAGATCACGTTGCTCAGTACTGTGGGCATGACCAATTGGAAACTCAACACGCAAACCAACATTAAGTCGATCGAATGGAATGAAAGTCCGACCACGACCGTTCTTGGAAAGGAAGTACCGATCACCTATCTGCTGAATCCCGCAATTACCCTTTTTGGATCAAAAATAGAAAAGAGCATTGATGCCGCGATTTCTAAATCGGCCGATTTCAAACCGAATGTACTGGACGCTCTCGAACAGCTCAGCGTGCCCTTTCAAATGAGCGAATCGTACGACAGTTGGCTTCGGATAGTTCCAATCGAATTGTATGCAACCGACGCAAAGCTCAACAAAGACATCGCAACAATGGAGATGGGTTTGAAATGCCTGATGGAAACTTATGTCGGCCAACAACCCGTTTCAAAATTTGACCGTGAAAAAATAATCCTGAAACCCGTTTCAAAAATGCCGAATCAGATTACGGCAAATATTGCAGCAGTATCTACTTATTCAGATGCTTCACGAATCATGACCAAAAACTTTGCGGGACAGCAGTTCGGCTCCGGCAGCAAAAAAGTGATGGTCAATAATGTCAATCTATGGCATAAAGGCGGAAAAATGGTAATCGCACTCGATCTTTCAGGAAGTGTCAACGGCACAATCTACCTCGCGGGATTTCCACAATACAACGAAATTACAAAAGAAATCTACTTTGATCAGCTCGATTATGCCTTCGAAACAAAAAATAAATTGATGCGAACTGCAAACTGGCTTGCAAGTGGTGTAATCCTGAGAAAAATTCAGGAAAGCTGCCGGTATTCAATTCAGCCCAACCTTGATGAAGGCAAGCAAAATCTGATGAAATACCTACAGAACTTTTCGCCGTCGCCCGGAGTATTTGTCAACGGGAAACTTGGCGAAATCAAATTTGAACGGATTCAACTAACAAACAAAGCCATTGTGGCATTCATTAAAATCACCGGTACGGCCAATGTAAAAATCGACGGGATAAAGTAACTAGGCGGTAGCTTTTTTCTTCTTTCGGATTTGATAAACCGCGATGCAAACCACCCCTACGAGAATATATGGAATTATCATCAGATAAACGATGCCGTCATTTACAGCCTCTGCCTGGGCACTGTCACCACTACTTTGAAGCGCCGCACGGCACATCGCACACTGTGCATTTGAAGTGTAACTTATTAAGAAGAATGCGATCATGAAAACCACGTTCCTAAAACCTGTCCCACCTTCGAACCCTGCCTTGCGACTTTGAAATTTACTTAACATAATAAGGGGAAATCATCAGATATACAATAACGCCGGTTGTGGCAACGTAGAGCCAGATCGGATACGTGATCCGGGCTAATTTGCGGTGGCGGTCAAACCTTTCTGCGAGCGCACGTACATAGGTGATCAGCACAAGCGGAATGATGACGATCGACAGCAGTATGTGTGTTATCAGAATGAAGAAATACACATATCGGATCATGCCTTCTCCGCCAAAGCGCGTCTCTACCGATGTCATATGGTAGGCAACATACATGACGAGGAATGCTATCGATAAAGCTATGGCGACCTTCATCAGGTTCTCATGTAGCTTTCGGTTGCCTTTTCGGATGGCCTGAACGGCAACTATGAGAATAACTGCAGTTATTCCGTTGGTGGTAGCATAAATCGGCGGAAGGAAGGTTAACGGTTCAACGTCATAACCCAATTTCCGCAGGTTGACGCCAAACAACAGCGCGACGACTAACGGGATAATAACTGAGAGCGCAATAATCCATTTGTTATACTTGCGCTCGATGTGGTTTCGATTGGTTTCCAATACTATTCTTTTAATAAGATTGAGATATCCTGCTGAATCGCCTTGATTCCTTCAGGTTCGATGCCATCATAATAAAGCATTGCGTTTCCGTGATTGTCTTTGCGGCTGCGGATATTTCCATTCTTGTCGATTAGGGCAAAAAGTCCCGAATGTTCAAATCCGCCACTGACATTTGCATTTTCGCCGGCATACAGATTGAAACCCTTATTCGAAAGGTTCATGATATAATCTTTATCGCCGGTCAGGAAATGCCAGTTCGACGATCTTACGCCAAGTTCGTCGGCATGTGCCTTGAGGACTTGCGGCGTATCCACTTCGGGATTGATTGTTATTGATGCAATGCCAAAATTCGGATTGCCAAAAAATTTATTTTCAAGCAAAAGCATATTTTGGTTCATTACCGGACAGATTGTCGGACAGGTAGAAAAAAAGAACTCCAGCACATATACTTTCCCGGCGAAATCCTCATTTGTAATTGTTTTGCCATCTTGGTTTGTAAGTTTAAAATCAGGCACCTTTCCGATAGTCAATAATTTGCCGTCTTGTTTAACAGGGCTGTCAACGTTATCCAGACGCGCGCCTTCGACAACTTTCCCGTCCTTGTACCGCTGCACGATTTCGGGGATTACAAGGATTCCGAAAATGAGGATTATCAAGGATACCCAGATGTACGATTTGTTTTTTATCATTATATCTGACGTTTTGTAGCGTTATTATTTCGTTTCAATGCGGCGCGGTATTCATAAAGAATGATTTTGAAATCGTCGAGCATTTCGTTGCTGATTTCGGAAACATGGAAGGTATTGTATCCTTCCTTGTATTCATCGGCACCTTTACGGCCGCGCAGGTTTCGATCCTTATCGATAAGGTACACATTAGACGTCCCCAGATCGGGTTTGAGGTTGCCCTTTAAGTTCAGTCCATCGTAAAATTTCTGGATTTCGGAAGGCTCAGCAAATACAAATTGCCATCGTGAAACATCGGTGATGGTGGCAAACTGCCCGATGATGTATTGCGCGTCTTTCTCGGTTCCGAATGGACAAAGAATCACGAATTGAAGATCGTCGAATTTATGATAACGCTGGTATATCTTCTGATTGAGATTGAATAGGTTGCCGCGGTTCTCGATAAGGTCATGACCCCCAAATCCCAGAACGGTAATTTTTCCACTCAGTGAAACCTCTTCGCCGCCAAGCGATTTCCATTGACCAAAATCCGGGACATTTTTAGTTACGGTGGGCAAAGTCGTAAAGCTATTGACTCCGGAAGCGAAGAACAAATAGGCAACAATCGGCAAAACAAAAAGTACAAAAAGAACAATATATTTTTTCATTGCAGCTAGAAGATTAGTGCGGTACAAAAATAAAAAAAGGCACGCAATGCGTACCCTCTTTTGTGAATTTATATAGAGTTAAAAATTCCATTTTATGGTTGAATCTTTGAATATCTCGTAAATATAATCGGCTTCCACCAAAAGGATGAAAATCAGGTATAAAATCAAAAATACCAACGAAGAAACGACTGCCCATCGCAAACTGGCTTTCTCGCCTTCCATGTGCATAAATGCCCAAACGATATAATATGCTTTTACGATAGTCAGGATGATGAAGATCCAGTTGAGAAGATTCATGCTGAGGAAATTCGTCATATGAAGCACATCAGGCTTGAATATACCTAAGACGACCTCCACTATGGTAAGAATTGACAAAATTATAAAAACCTGCCAGATTCTTTTTGTATTCGATACATGCTCGTGCGTATGTGCCATAATAAATGCGATTGAAAATTAAACTAAGTAGAAAAATGTAAATACGAATACCCAAACCAAATCGACGAAGTGCCAGTAAAGACCTACCTTTTCTACCATTTCATAGT
>JAEYZX010000002.1 GCA_023427845.1 Bacteroidota bacterium | reverse complement strand
CAGGACGTGTTTTTGTTTGCCGATACGATCCTGAACAATATCACGCTTCACAATCCCGATATTACACGCGATGATGTTATCGGCGCTGCAAAAACGATAGGCGTTGATGAATTTATCAAAAGCCTTCCGGGTGGTTACGATTATAATGTGAAGGAACGCGGCGTAATGCTTTCATCGGGACAACGCCAGCTGATCGCATTCTTGCGCGCTTACGTAAGCAATCCCGGCATTTTGATTCTGGACGAAGCCACATCGTCAATCGATACCTATTCGGAAGAAATGATCCAGCGCGCTACCGAGACGATTACCAAAGGACGTACTTCCATTGTAATCGCACACCGGCTCGCAACAGTCGTAAACGCCAACAAAATCGTGGTAATGGATAAAGGTTTGATAGTCGAACAAGGAACGCATAATGAACTGCTGAACCGTTCCGATGGCTACTACAGGAATTTATATTACTCGCAATTCCTCAGCGAGGAAATTATCGATTAGGCCGTTGGCGTCAAAGGACGATTCAAAATAATTGCGTAATTTCGCAGTCGATTTACGAACAGAAAACACATACAATGAAATACGATATTATAGTTTTAGGCAGTGGCCCGGGTGGTTACGTTGCTGCAATCAGGGCGTCACAACTTGGATTTAAAACCGCTGTGATCGAAAAAGAACATCTCGGCGGCATTTGTTTGAACTGGGGTTGTATCCCCACAAAAGCACTGCTGAAATCGGCCCAGGTTTTTGATTACCTGAAACATGCATCCGATTACGGAATCACGGTCTCGGAAGCTGATAAGGATTTCAATGCAGTGATTCAGCGTTCGCGCGGAGTTGCCGACGGAATGAGCAAAGGAATCCAGTTCCTGATGAAAAAAAACAAAATCGACGTCATTGACGGTTTCGGAAAATTGAAGCCGGGAAAAAAAATCGATGTCAAGGATGCCGACGGAAAAACCACCGAATATTCAGCCGATCATATCATAATCGCAACAGGCGCACGTTCACGTGAACTGCCAAACCTTCCGCAGGATGGTAAAAAGGTAATCGGTTACCGTCAGGCGATGAACCTTCCGGAGCAGCCAAAATCAATGATTGTTGTTGGATCCGGTGCAATCGGTGTCGAATTTGCACACTTCTACAACTCAATGGGAACCGAAGTTACTATCGTCGAGTTCCTGCCAAACATTGTTCCGCTCGAAGACGAAGACATCTCAAAACAAATGGAACGTTCAATGAAGAAATCAGGCGTCAAAATCATGACCAATTCTTCGGTTGAACGTATCGATACTTCCGGAAATGGCGTCAAAGCATTCGTCAAAACCGCAAAAGGTGAAGAAACGATCGAAGCCGACGTCCTGTTATCGGCAGTCGGAATCAAGACAAACATTGAAAATATCGGCCTTGAGGAAGTTGGAATCGCAACCGACCGCGACAAAATCCTGGTCAACGATTTCTATCAAACCAACATTCCGGGTTATTATGCTATCGGTGATGTTGTTCCGGGACCTGCGCTCGCACACGTCGCATCTGCGGAAGGAATCACTTGCGTCGAGAAGATCGCGGGAATCCATGTCGACAAAATCGATTATGGCAACATTCCGGGCTGTACCTATGCCTCACCTGAAATCGCTTCTGTCGGTTTGACCGAAAAACAGGCAAAGGAACAAGGATATGAACTTAAAGTTGGAAAATTCCCGTTTTCAGCATCAGGAAAAGCGAAAGCCGCAGGAACTCCGGACGGATTCGTAAAAGTCATTTTCGATGCGAAATATGGGGAATGGCTCGGCTGCCACATGATTGGCGCAGGCGTTACCGATATGATAGCAGAAGCTGTCGTTGCACGAAAACTTGAAACAACCGGACATGAAATCATCAAATCGGTTCATCCGCACCCAACAATGAGCGAAGCAATTATGGAAGCTGCCGCCGATGCATATGGCGAAGTGATTCATTTATAGAAATATCTTCAAAAAATTCACCACTAGCGAAAGCGAACAGGCGAAGCAATGCATGAATTGCTCGATTGTTCGCTTTCGTAATTTCTACAGCTCGTATTTGTGAATACAAATTCAACAAATTGAGGCAAGGCTGGCTGGTTATTTGTAAATTTGTGGAAACTCAACACTACTGCCATGAAGCCAATGACCACATTATCTGAAGTTTTGAACAACCTGCGCGAAGAAGGCTATACAACCGATTTTAATCTTGGGAACAACTGCCTGGTGTGCAGCGCGAATATGCTGGAAATCCATCCCGAAGATTTTGTTGTCGACAGGCATTATCGTTTTGAAGGAATGTCGGATCCAGACGACGAAGCAATCGTTTATGCAATATCCTCGCAAAAACACGGGATTAAAGGTGTTTTCGTGAATGGCTACGGAATCTATAGCGATGATGCATCGAACGAAATGCTAAAGACACTTCACGCAAAGACCCGGAAGTAATTTGGCAAAAGTATAACAGGCCACAGCCTCCTAAAACCCCACTAAAATAGAAGCATTCCGTATCTTTACGATATGGAAAAACTACGATTGAGCATCCTCGACCAGTCGCAGGTACGCCGCAACGGTACCGCACGTGAAGCACTTATCGAGTCGGGCGAACTGGTACAGCTCGCTGAAAAACTCGGTTACACGCGGTATTGGGTTTCCGAACACCACAACTTCAAAATGGTGGCAGGTACCGCTCCTGAAGTATTGATACCGTATTTGGCATCTAGAACAAATACAATCCGGATTGGCTCGGGAGGAATTATGCTGCCAAACCACAGCTCACTGAAAATGGCCGAAAACTTTGGTTTACTCGAAAATTTATTTCCCGGGCGGATCGACCTTGGAATTGGACGGGCGCCGGGCGGCGACAGATTATCATCTCATTTATTGAATCCGTCAAATACATTCAGTGAGAACGAATTTCTTCAACAGCTTGTAACCGTTCGTGCCTTCCTGCGCGGCGAAGAATCTGCTGAGACCGTGCATGAAAAAGTCAAATCTTATCCGCAGCCAGACCAGCTTCCCGAGCTTTGGCTGCTGACATCAAGCGGCGGAAGTGCGCAGTTCGCAGCACATCTTGGGATGGGATTGTCGTTTGCACAATTCATAAATCCTGAAGGCGGACCGGACACTGCTGATTTTTACCGGCATAACTTCAGACCTTCGGAAGAACTATCGGCGCCGAAAGTCAATGTCGGTGTTTTTGCATTTTGTTCAGATGACGAACAGAAAATTGCCGATTGGGAAGCCGAATTCGATTATAGGATGCTTCACATCGAATCGGGCGCACGTGGGGAAATTCCTCCATTTTCAGAAATCAAACGGTATAACTACAACCTACAGCAAAGGGCAAGGATCAGTTATAATAAAGGCCGGTATATAGCCGGAACACCCGATAAATTACAACGCGAATTTTTGAAAATTGCCGAGCGTTATGAGACAAACGAAATAGTGGTTGCAACAACTGCCGAAGATTTCTCCGATCGTAAAAAGTCATATGAGCTGTTGGCGGGGCTGTTTCTCTGATACCGTTGGTTGTGTAAATCATTGTGGAATTCCTGTAACACATTCACTTCTGTTTGGATTTAACTTTGGGTTGCTTTCTCAAGAAATGTGAAAGCGTTAACCAAAACCTATCGACAATGACAGAAATTAAAATCGAAAAGAAAAAGCCTGTTTGGCCGTGGATTCTGTTGATTCTCGTGCTTGCAGCCGTAATCTATTATTTTACCACACAAGACGCCGATGAGACCGACGACAGCGAAATCAATACAATCGAAAACACAACGAGCGTACCTCAACAACCTGCAAATGCAGTGTACGTCTAACCTTTAAACAAAACTATTATGAGTGATCAAAAACACAAAGTTCTGTATTTCCTTGACGAACTTTCAGATTATAAAGTTGCGTCCAATTATAGCAATGTTAAAGGATGGAAAGTAAAGGACGCCGACAACCGGGTGATTGGTGAAGTCGACAGGCTTCTGGTAAACAAGCAGACGGAACGCGTAGTCTATCTTGACATCGAGGTCGACAAATCGGTGATTGAAGAAGGTCACGAACCTTTTGAAGCCCGCACGTCGGATGGAGTTCACGAATTTTTGAATAAGGATGGCGATACCCATTTGATAATCCCGATCGGGATGGTCGACCTTGATGAGAAAAATAAGATCGTCCGTTCAACCGAAATCACATTTGCAACATTTGCCAAAACCCCGCGTTACGACAGGAATACCGAGATTATTCCTGAATATGAGCAACGGGTGTTGCGATCGTACATAGGCGACGACACCTATGACCGCGACGTCATCACCGAGGAAACCATTTACCTTCGGAGGGAATTCCGCGATCGCAACGACCAAGACCGATCGTTATAAAAAAAAAAATCCGCTGCGACACACAGCGGATTTTTTTTTCGGTTGCAAGAAACACAACCGCAATCATTAATTTTTTCATAAGATTTTTCTGCCAACATAGACATTTATCGGGCGCTTGATGATAATTGATTGCATTATTGCACGAGCGGCCCGCGTGAGGGATTGAGCGGAAAGCCCGCAGCCTGCGAGGACTTGCAGTGAAAGCCCGACCCGGAGGGGCACGCCCGCTTAAATTGACAGCAAAGCATCAACCAAATAGTCGATTTCTTCTGTGTCATTATAATGGCTGAAAGAGACGCGGAGTGACGGCTTTTTAAGATCGTCGCCAACCAGCATTTCGGCAAGAACGTGCGATGCCTTGGCACTACCCGACTGGCATGCGCTTCCGCGCGAAACCGCAATACCTTTCATATCGAGGTTGAATAGTATCATGATTGCCTTTTCTTCGGGCATAGGCAGGCAGACGTTCAAAAGGTTGTAAAATCCGTTTACGTGACTTCCGTTGATTTTTACACCGGGGAATTTTTCTTCGAACTTTTCGATTGCATAATCCCGCAAACCCAATATATATTCACGTTCCTGCTCCAGATTCGCCAATGAAATTTCCAAAGCTTTTGCCATTCCGACAATGTTGTGGATCGATTCGGTTCCGGCCCGAAGCCCTTTTTCCTGCTCGCCGCCATGAATTAACGGCTGGATTGGAAGGCCTTTTCGGACGAATGCAAAACCGATGCCTTTTGGTCCGTGGAATTTATGCGCGCTTGCCACCATGAAATCGACAGCCAGGGTTTGTAAATCCATTTTGATCTTGCCCACGGATTGAACCGTATCGCAGTGGAAATACGCGTTTGATTGTTTGCAGATCCGGGCAACTGCCTCGACGTCGAGCACCGTGCCGATTTCATTGTTAACGTGCATCAGCGAAACAAGCGTGCGTGACTGCGGGTTTAGAAGTGCAGTAAGGTCGCCGAGGTCGATTTCGCCTGTCGGTTTTATCTTTACAAAATCGACGGCAATTCCGAATTCCTTCTGCAAGTGTTCAATCGCGTGTAAAACTGCATGATGTTCAATCTTGCTTGTGATAATCCTTTCAACTTTAAGATCGGTGACGGCACTCCGCAAAATCCAGTTGTTTGCCTCGGTTGCACCGGATGTGAATATGATTTCCCGGGCGTCTGCATTTAAATTTTTGGCAATCGATTTCCGGCTGAGTTCCAATACGTTTTTTGCCTGGCGGCCAAATGTGTGGGTCGACGACGGATTTCCGTAATCTTCAGTGAGCACTTTGACCATTTCGGTAATGACTTCGGGACGTAGTTGCGTTGTGGCTGCGTTGTCGAGATAAACTTTTCTCATGATTATTTTTGCGGAATTATACTTATTGCGGTTCCTCCGCCTGCTGCTAGGTTTAGATTTATTTTTGATTTTGCCGTGACCGTCTGAGTACGGATTTTATATGCTTTCGGATTTTGTTTCCAATGTGCGTCGTTTGCGTCTTCATAAATAGTCGCCGTATATTTTTTATCCTTGTCGAGAAAATCGAGTGCGATTTTCGTTTTCCGTGGATGCTCATCGGTTATTGCACCGATAAACCAATCTTGTTCACTTTTCGCCTTTCGGGCAATCGTTAAATAATCTCCGGGTTCGGCTTCAATGATCCGCGTATCATCCCAATCGGTCGCGACATCTTTTATGAATTGGAACGCATCCGGATATCGCTCGTAATTTTCAGGTAGGTCGGCAGCCATCTGCAACGGCGAATACAACGTGACATATAGTGCCAATTGTTTCGCGAGTGTAGTTTGCACCTGCTCTTTCTTTGACGCGTCGTAGTGACTCATTTTGATCTCGAAAATACCCGGAGTGTAGTCCATTGGCCCGCCGAGTTGACGGGTGAAAGGTAAAATAGTCTCATGCATTGGCGGGTTGCCGTTGCTCCAGGCATTGAATTCGTTCCCGCGGGCGGCCTCGGCTGCTATGTAATTGGGATAGGTGCGATGTAAGCCTGTTGGCCGCGACGATTCGTGCGAATTGACCATTATCCTGTAATCGGCCGCACGTTCGACAACATAATTGAAATGGTTTACCATCGCCTGTCCGTCGTGTGCTTCACCTCGTGGGATTATCCGGCCCACATAACCGGTCTTAACCGCATTGTAGCCGTATTTCTGCATGAATCCGAAAGCACGATCGAGCCGGCGTTCATAGTTGGCAACCGATCCCGAAGTTTCGTGGTGCATGATCAGCTGTACGTTTTTGGATTTGGCATACGAGGTAACGGCATCGATATCAAAATCGGGGTATGGGGTTACGAAATCAAACACTTCTTCTTTCCAGTTTCCATACCAATCTTCCCAGCCGATATTCCAGCCTTCTATGAGTACACCGTCAAATCCGTGCTTCGCAGCAAAATCGATGTATTTCTTTGCGTTGGATGTTGTTGCGCCGTGTGGGGTCGTAGCTTTCAGATTACCACTTTCGGTATTTTGGGCGTTCTGCGAGCCTGAATAATCCCAGGTTGCTGTCCCGACATGCATTTCCCACCAAATTCCGATGTATTTCATAGGTTTGATCCATGATGTATCGTCAATTTTAGACGGTTCGTTCAGATTAAGGATCATTTTTGAGGCAACGATATCGCGGGCATCGTCACTCACGATAACAGTACGCCACGGAGTACTGAATGGTGCCTGCAGGTACGCAAGGTCGCCAATCGCATTGGGTGCAAGGTCGGCAGTAAAATTGTAGGTTTTGGGCTCCAGCAGCAAGTGCATCACCGGATAATTGATTGTGGCAGCCTCAAAAATATTGATGTACAAACCCTCTTTAGATTTCATCATCAAAGGCGACTGCACGCGGGTATTTGCAGTGTTTCCTTTAAATCCGACGCCATTGTTCATATCGAGTTTGCTTACGTCGATTCCCGAAAGTGGCGTTTCATTGTAAACATATTCCTGGCTGTCAAAATCGCCCGGGATCCAGAATGTCTTGTGATCGCCGGTAAGGTTGAACTGCGTGAGCTCCTTACTTACGACGAAATAATTCAGATTTGGCTGTTTCGGAAACTCATACCGGAACGCGAGCCCGTCGTCGAAAAGCCTGAAAATAAGGGTAATCTTTCGCGATGTCGCAGTTTGATTTAACTCGACTGTCAACTGACGATAATGGTTCCGTATGTTTGCCTGTTCTCCGAGAACCGGTTTCCAGGTTTCATCAGACTCGGTCACTGCCGACTTCACAATTGTAAAACCACTGGCCATTGCAGGCTTATCTTTAATCTCGAAACCAAGTTTGCTCGAGGTTATTATCGGAGTGCTCTTGAAGTTCAGCGAATACATTGGCGATCCGGAATGATCAAGTTCAAATTGTAATTTTATATTTTTCGAAGGGGAATCCAGGTTTTGGCTGTTTAGCATCATTGGCGCGAGAAGCAGTGAAAAGAGATAAAAATTCTTCATTTTAAGCAGATTTCGAAAATCGGTAGCAAATCGCAAAGATACTAATATAGCGTTAAATTTTTCCAATCCGGAACGTAAAGGTTTGCCGACACATTTAAAAAACTATTTTTGTTTAATCAATTTTTTAAATATGAAACGATATTTTGGACTATTGGCTTTTGCGATTCTTTTTGGTGCATGTGATGACGGCGACATCACCTTTGAAGAAATCGATTTTGACACAGTCAACACCGCCAGGTGTGGGAATAAACTATATAAAGTCAATGGAAATGAAGCTTTAATTGTCAATGTGCAAAATACTGAAGCAGAGTTCAATGCGATTTTTGCGGAAGAACCAACCGGATCCGGCCTTCCGCAATCGATCAATATAAATGGAGCCGATATACAGGTCGCATACCGTTTGTTTAACGGCACTGTGGGTTCTGAATCGATTTGCGATGCAATACCGCCGATTAATCCAGCCGCGGTTGAAGACTGGACGGCGACTTCGGGATTCATGCAAATTACCACCACCGCGATGATCGTCGAAAACACGGCTACCGGTTTTGAAGGCGGGCAAAAAATAAATCAGTATCGGCACAACATCATCTTTACCGATATCGAATTCGATAGAAGTAATGGCACGACCCAATTGTACCCGGTTTTTAACTTCGGGTCGTTTGACCGCGATATTACTCATGCCCTGCCCCGTCCGTTCCTGCAACAACTCAACAAATGCGATGGCAGCAACGTGATCTATAAAACTTCGGGCGACCATGCGATGGTGCTTGCGATTGATGCAGCACTCATAAACGGCAGTACACTCGACACTCCGCAACTAGCGAATGTCGATGGCACAACAACAAGTTTTTCTTACCTGATTTACGATACGGCGCCACTGACAAGCGAACATTTCTGTGATGCAGTATCACCGGCAAACCCGATTCAGGTTTGGCAGGGAACAGGTCAGGTAGAGGTAACCTCAACCGATATCGCAGGCGACATTCAGCATACCATCGTATTAAAGGACATTGTGCTCCGCCGGAACAACAGCGAATTCATACTTGCGACGAATTACAATTTTGGAACCTTCCTTGTCGAAAATTAAGATTTTCCCTGTTTGATGAAGACTTCCGTGGCACCCAGTCCGTACTTCTGGTAATTGGCATCACGGAATGCAATATTCTCATACCGACCCAACATAAAATCGAGCTCGGCTTTCAGCACACCTTCACCAACTCCGTGAATGAAAACGATTTTGGGAATGCGATTGCGTATCGCAAAATCGATGTGCCGTTTGGCGGTTTCCGTCTGGATATTGAGTATGTCGTAATTCGACATTCCGCGATGATTCTTTACCAGTTTTTCGATGTGAAGATCGAACTCCGGCGGCGGGATTTCGCCTTTGATTTTCTTCTCCTTTACAAAACTTCTCGGTTTTGGAATTTCCTTTTCAGATTTTATCTTACTTAAATCCATACTTTTTGCAGAGTTATGTAAATCACTGGTAGAGTTAATTTTAAGTAATTCGTTGACAAAATATGTCATTACAAAACCATCGGTAGTTTCTATCGTAATCCGGTCGTTGTCCACTAATCGGACGACTCCGTCTACAGCTTCGTCGAGGACTGAAACCTTGTCTCCTATGTTAAATGTTTTCATCGTCATTGTCTTGATTTTTGCTTGGTGTTTTTGCACTGAGGCGCATCATCCCGAACATAAAAATTATTATGCAGATCACAATCACAAACAGATTGGGTTCTTCTTCCCGCTGTTCGAAAAGGGCAATAAAAATTGCGACTATCATTATTGGGATCAGTAATTTTTTCATGAGTATTTAATATTGGCCAAAAGTAAAGCAGTAAATTTTATTATGGTTATTTTTCGTAAAATTGTGAAAAATAAAACATGGAAGAATACATGGTGCCGTGCTTCAACAAATCGATATTCGGAGTCGATTGCCTCGGATGCGGAACACAGCGTTCATTGGCATTGTTGCTAAGAGGAGAATTTACGGCCGCCTTCGAAATGTTTCCGGCGATATACACATCGATTATCCTGTTCTGTGTCATCGGGCTGCATTTTATAGACAAGTCGAGGAACTATCATAGACTGATAATTGGCCTTGCGATAACAAATGCGGTGATAATGATTATTTCATATATTTACAAGATGACTAACCTTTAACCAAAAACTTTATTTATGGAAACACAAAAATTACCTAATGCAAATGCCGTCCTTATACTGGGCATTTTGTCCATTCCCGCCTGCTGTTGTTATGGAGTTGGATTAATTTTCGGAATTATCGCTTTGGTCCTTGCCAAAAAGGACATGGTTGCATACCGCGAAAATCCGTCGTTGTATTCCAATTACTCCAACCTGAATACCGGTCGTATCCTTGCCATTATCGGAATAGTGATCAACGCGGTTTATCTTGTTGCAGTGATTTACATGTTAACCACTATAGGTATGGATGGCATGCAGGAAATGCAAAATGAATGGATGAGGCAATACGGAGGGTAATTAAACTTCCTTAAAATAAAAATCCGCTTAAAAAGCGGATTTTTTTTTATCTCTCAAATTCTTTCAGCGTTCTGATGATTATCGATACACAATCCATAAGCTGGTCTTCGCTCATCACCAATGGCGGGGCGAAACGGATTATGTTGCCATGCGTCGGTTTTGCCAAAAGGCCGTTATCGCGCAATTTGATGCAGATATCCCATGCGGTCGAACTTTCTTCCGTATCGTTTATTACAACTGCATTCAGAAGCCCTTTACCACGTACCAGTTTTGCAATATTGGAGTTTTCGATATATTCTTCAAGTTTTTCCCTGAATAATTTACCTAAGTACGCCGCATTTTCAGCCAGACGTTCCTCCTTCACAACCTCAAGTGCGGCTATTGCAACAGCGGCTGCGATAGGATTTCCACCGAATGTCGATCCATGCTGGCCCGGTTTGATCACATTCATTATAGCATCGTTTGCAAGTACAGCCGAAACCGGGTAAACTCCACCCGACAATGCCTTCCCAAGTATCAGAATATCCGGTTTCACGTTTTCATGGTCGACTGCCAGGCGTTTTCCCGTTCGCGCTACGCCGGTTTGTACCTCATCGGCAATAAACAGTACATTATGCTTCTCACACAATGCCTTTGCCTTCGATAAATAGCCATCGGCAGGCACATAGACACCGGCTTCACCCTGAATAGGCTCTACCAGGAATCCTGCAATGTTCTTATTTGATTCGAGCGCTTTTTCAAGAGCCTCGAGGTTGTCATAAGGGATATTCGTAAAACCATCGGTATACGGGCCGAAGTTCTTTTTTGCGTTTTCGTCGTTTGAGAACGAGATGATTGTTGTTGTTCGTCCGTGAAAATTGCCATCGCAGACAATTATTTCGGCCTGTTGTTCTGCGATTCCTTTAACCTCGTATGCCCATTTGCGGCAGATTTTCAACGCGGTCTCGACTGCTTCGGCTCCCGTATTCATTGGAAGCACTTTATCAAATCCAAAATAGTCGCAGATATATTTCTCGTAAGGGCCCAACTGATCGTTGTAGAAAGCGCGTGATGTCAGCGTAAGTGTTTGTGCCTGCCTGGTCATCGCATCGACGATTTTCGGATGGCAATGCCCCTGGTTTACGGCCGAATAAGCCGCAAGGAAATCATAATATTTCTTTCCTTCTACATCCCAAACATAAACGCCGTCGCCTTTGCTTAAAACTACCGGAAGTGGATGGTAGTTGTGGGCCCCGTATTTGTTTTCCAATTCGATTATCT
>JAEYZX010000193.1 GCA_023427845.1 Bacteroidota bacterium | reverse complement strand
TTTCAGGGATATCGGAAATTACCGATTCGTTGATTTTCCACGCGGGAACGAAAATCGAGCAAGACGAAATTTTGTCGAATGGCGGCCGTGTGCTTGCCATAACTTCATTTGGGGACGGATACGATCAGGCCATAAAAAAATCTTACCAAAACATAGCAAAGCTGCATTTTGATAAGATGTATTTTAGAAAAGATATCGGGTTCGACTTATCTTAAAAAAGAATGCGCCGTAGTATCCTGATTTTCTTCGTTGTTGTCTTCGAATTTTTTCAGTTGCATAATCCAGTAAACAGTCGCAACCGTACAGATAATCATGAACAGCCAGTTGATGATATTTGCGGCAGTCCAGCTGCTAAGTTCCAAAGCGCGGAGACCGTCCAAAGGGGCGAATAAAATATCGACAAACAGCCATTGTATTCCTTCAAAAAATGCTCTCATTTTTAAATAGGTGTTATATTTACATCTGCAAAAGTATAAAATATCCGTATGATTACAAGCCTTTTTAGAAAATCAACTCCGTTAAATTATACAGTGATGGTTTTGACGGTTGTAATCTTTTTCGTGCTGTACCAAATCAGTGCTGCGGCCCATGACAACACTTTCATCGGAATTACAGAAAAAGTACTTATCGGGATTGTGCTTTTCGGATCATTTTTCATTTTAAACTTCATCGTCAAAAAAAACGGACTCAGCAAAGACAGTTCCTATACGATATTGGTTTACTTTCTGCTGCATCTTTTCATCCCGCATATATTTGAGAATTTCAACCTGGTGCTGTCTAATTTTTTTGTGTTGCTTGCGTTTCGGCGGCTCATATCTTTACAATCGCTGAAATTCGCCAAGGAAAAAGTTTTTGATGCGTCGTTGTGGATCTTTGTCGCTGCACTGTTTCACTTTTGGAGCATATTATTCATAGTATTGGTTTTCATATCGATACTTGTACATGTGGCACGCGATTACCGAAACTGGCTGCTGCCGTTCATTGCATTGTTTGCCGTTGCTGTTTCGTTCCTGCTTTTCGCATTGGTCTTTAATGAACAACGCATAAGTTATCTGTTTGCAAACTCGGAAATAGATTTCAAGATTGATTACTTTACCAGCAACTATCAAAATCTTGCGCTGTCATTATATGTGCCTGTGGCATTGTTTTTTCTGGCATCGTTGCTGCTCACCCTATCTAACAGGCCATTGGTACTGCACACATCTTATAATAAAACCATTGCGCTGTTTGTTATCGGAATAATCATTTATGTGATTTCGCCCGGCAAGAGTAATGATTTAATTGTGTTTACGATGGCGCCTGTTGCAATGATGGCAACGAGTCATCTTGAGCTCAAACATCCGCAATGGCAGAAGGAAGTCATTCTGGGGCTGCTGGTTCTCATGGGTTTTTTTACGTTTTTTACACAGTTATAGTTTGTTGCCATAAGCCAGATCGCCTGCATCTCCTAACCCCGGAACGATGTAGTTTTTCTCATTTAGCTTTTCATCCAATGTCGCAACCCATAAGTGGCAATTGTCGGGCAAATGCTTCTCGAGATAGGCGATTCCTTCAGGTGCCGCAATAACCACCGCAATGTGGATTTCGCTGGGAATTCCTTTTCCGAGCAGCGTATTGAAAACCGCAACCATCGACTGGCCCGTGGCAAGCATGGGGTCGATTAACAGTAAATTTTTCCCATCAATGTTGGGCACGGCCTGGTATTCTACCTTAATATCAAACGCGTCGTCATTATTGTAATGATGGCGGTAAGCCGATACAAATCCGTTTTCGGCATCGTCGAAGTAATTTAAAAAACCGAGATGCAAAGGAAGGCCGGCACGCAAGATCGAGCACAATACCAATTGATCCTCGATTTTGGTTGTTGTTTTGTTGCCGAGCGGAGTCGTGATATCGATTTTGCGATATTTGAGGTTTTTGCTGAGTTCATAGGCCATGATTTCACCAATCCGTTCGATATTTCTCCGAAAACGCATGCTGTCGTTTTGTACATTAACGTTGCGGATCTGGCCAAGAAAGTGATTCAGTACGCTGTCGGCCTCTGAAAGATAATGGATTTGCATAAAGTGGCGGAGTGAAATTTTAGTTTATAAAAGTATAAAAAGTATCTTTGCATTTAAATATAAAGATATGTTTTCGAAGTTAGCGTATTCTGTTTTCGAGCGTAGCATCAACGATTATCACCAATATGATGATGTTAACCAACCTATAAACAATCCATTTTCAAAAGATCAGTTTGAGCATCTGCTTTATCATAAAAACTGGATCGATACCGTGCAATGGCATTATGAAGATATCATCCGCGATCCGAACATCGACCCGGTGGAAGCGTTGAAACTCAAACGCAAAATCGATGCGTCGAACCAGGAACGTACCGATATGGTGGAGTATATCGACAGCTACTTCCTACAGAAATATGCAGATGTCAAGGTCAAAGACGGCGCAAAAATCAATTCTGAAAGTCCGGCATGGGCATTCGACCGATTGTCTATACTTGCCTTGAAAATCCATCACATGAAGGAGGAAGCCTATCGCGCCGAAGCTTCACAGGAACACCGCGATAAATGCATGCTGAAACTCAATGTGCTTTTGGAACAACGCTCCGATTTATCGACTGCGATAGATGATTTACTTGCCGATATTGAGAATGGCGATAAATACATGAAGGTGTACAAGCAAATGAAAATGTACAACGACGACGAACTCAATCCGGTGTTGTACCAAAACAAGCAATAATCGGGCTTTTGTCTGAGAGTAAACATATAGCCGTCATCCGACTTTCCGCAATGGGAGACGTCGCGATGACGATTCCGGTTTTAAGGGCTTTTTCAGAGCAGCATCCTGAAGTTAAAATCACGATGATTTCGCGTGCGGTTTTCAAACCGTTTTTTAACGGAATCGCAAATCTCGATTTTATAGCATTTGATGCCAAAGGAAGGCACAAGGGATTTTTAGGATTGCTGAAATTCTACTCCGAATTAAAAAGACACAATATTGACGCGTTCGCCGATCTTCACAATGTTATTCGGTCGAAAATCATTTCCACATTGTTTAAATTGTCAGGAAAAAAAACCGCCACGGTAGATAAAGCGCGTGCCGAAAAAAAAGCGTTGACACGTTCCCGAAACAAGGTCTTCCGGCAACTGAAGCCAATAACGCAACGATATGCTGAGGTCTTTGATCAGCTTGGTTTTAAAATCGACCTTTCAAAAATCGATTTGCGATCGAAACTGCCATTGTCGGCCGAAGTTTTATCGATCACAGGTGCGAAGCAAAATCATAAATGGATTGGGGTCGCTCCGTTTGCACAGTACGAATCAAAAGTTTATCCACAAGATTTGATGCAACAGGTAATCGATTCACTTGCAACAAACCAACTTTATAAGATATTTTTGTTTGGCGGAGGAGATAAAGAAACCAAACTGCTCAATGCACTCGCGCGCGATCATAAAAACAGTATTGTCATTGCAGGAAAGTTATCGCTGGAACAGGAACTGCAATTGATCAGCAATCTTGATGCGATGTTAAGCATGGATTCGGGCAACGCGCATCTTGCGGCAATGTATGGTGTGAACGTCGCAACGCTATGGGGTGCCACACATCCGTTTGCGGGATTTGCGCCGTTTAATCAGCCAATCGAGAATGCAATTCTTTCCGACCGCGAGAAGTTTCCTGCACTGCCCACATCAATCTACGGTAATAAAAAAGTTGAAGGTTATGAAGACGCGATGCGGACGATTAAGCCGAAAACTGTGGTTGAGAAAATTGAGAATCTTTTAAGCGGTAGGCAGTCGCAATAGGCAATCGGTCACACTTTGCAGTGCAGCTCAACTGCCTACTGCCACTGCCTACTGCCTACTAACTGAAGCTAAACATCATCATAATCCACATACAGTTCGGCTGATGTCGGATGGGCCTGACAGGTAAGAATCAATCCATCTGCAATCTCGCCATCGGTCAGAATTGCGTTCTTTTTCATTTCTGCCGTGCCCGATTTGATTCGCGCCAGGCAACTGCTGCAGATTCCGCCCTGGCATGAATAGGGCGCGTCGAGACCCTGCTTCAGCGCCGCTTCCAAAACAGTCTGTTTCTGCGACATGTCGAAAGTCGCTTCTTCATCATCGACCATCACGGTAATTTTCGTGTGGCCTTCAAGCGACGCATCAATTTTATTTTCGACAGTCGTAGAGGTAAACAATTCAAATTTGATGTCCTTTTCCTTAATGTTATGTTCCTTCAAAACACCGGCTACAGTCGTAATCATGTCTTCAGGCCCGCACAAATAGAATTTATCGAATTCAATTTCCTTATGCTTGTTGTTCAGGATGAAATTTACGGTCGATTTCTGGATTCGTCCAAAAAGCTCGCCTTCAACTTTCGCCTGGCTGTAAACATAATGTACAAACAACCTTCCGGTATATTTGAGTTCAAGATTATGAAGTTCGTTATGGAAAATAGTATCCTCGGGCGTTTTGTTTCCGTACACCAGAACAAAAGTACTTTTTGGTTCTTCTTCAAGTACGCTGTGAATGATCGAGAGCACCGGTGTGATTCCGCTTCCCGCCACAAAGCCGGCGTAATTTTTCTGGCGCGAAGCGTCGGGTTCGAATGTAAAATTTCCTTCGGGAGTGCCCACTTCCAAAAGATCTCCCGCTTTTAAATTGCTGTTCGCAAATTGTGAGAAAACTCCGTTTTTTAAACCCTTGACCGCAATTCGCAGTTCGTCGTTTTGTGGCGACGAGCATATTGAATAGGCACGCCTGATTTCCTGTCCGTCGAGTGTTAATTTCAGATTAAGGTACTGTCCCGCGGTGAACTTAAAAAAGTCCTTGAATTCAAGTGGGACATTGAAAACAACCGACACTGCATCTCGTGTTTCGCGGCGGACTTCCTTTATGGTAAGTTTATAAAATGATGACATGCATTAGTTTTCTGCAAATATAAAACCTTAAATTTTTGTAAAAGTTAGGAAAAATATAAAAGTTATGCCTAAGGTTGTTATGTATAAGTTTCTTATGTATATTGCGTTAAAATTTGACAATGAAAAACTCACAACTGTATAAAGGCAATCTGAGTACGATTTTACTGAAGCTGCTTCAGGAAAACGGAAAAATGTATGGCTATGAAATCACCCAGAAAGTGAAGAAGATCACAAAAGGCGAACTTAATATTACCGAAGGAGCACTGTATCCTGCGCTTCACAAACTTGAAGCGGAAGGTCTATTGGATGTTGAAGTTAAAAAAGTCGACAACCGTCTGCGCAAATATTATAGTCTTACCGAAAACGGTTCAAGGGAAACTGCCAACCGGTTGGCCGAATTGGCCGATTTTATCAGGAACATGCAAAACCTAGTC
>JAEYZX010000174.1 GCA_023427845.1 Bacteroidota bacterium | reverse complement strand
AAGTGTATCTACCACGGCGCCTGCAACATTGCGTGGTTTTCCTTCAGAAGGCGCCAGGTGCATCCTGAAACCAGGTGCAGCATTGACTTCAAGTACGACTCCTTTATTTTTACGCAAAGGCTCGGACAGATTTTGTGCCATGACATCAAGTCCGCAAACATCCAAGCCAACCACTTTCGCGGCTCTTTCGGCAAGGAAAATGTTTTCCTGGTGCACGTCGTCGGTGACATCGATCGCAGTTCCGCCGGTGCTTAGGTTTGCGGTCGATTTTAAGTAAACTATTTCTCCGGCAGGCGGAATACTGTTCAATGTATAACCCGATTTTTTAAGTAACGTTTCGGTATCGCGGCAGGTTTTTATTTTTGTAAGCACATTTTCGTGTCCGGCACCACGACGTGGATCCTGATTTTCGCGGTCGATCAGTTCGGTGATGGTCGAAACACCGTCTGCCTTAACATGCGCGGGGACCCGTTTTGCGGCCGCGACAAACTTGCCACCGACGACCAACATCCGGAAATCAAAACCTTCTATATATTCCTCCACCAGAGTATATCTGCTGTATTCCAGAGCCGTTGCCAGTCCGGCTTTTGCCGCTTCCCAATCGGTGATGTTTATAGTTATTCCTTTTCCCTGATTCGCGTCTACCGGTTTTATGACAAGCGGATATCCAATCTTATCGACTATCTCGCGAAGTTCTTCTTCATTGTTGCACAATCCGCCTTTCGCAACAGGTATTTTGGCTTTGGATAACAACTGTTTTGTACGTTCTTTATCGCTGGCCGCATCGGTAGCCATCGAGCTCGTGTTGCAGGTAATGGTTGTCTGAAAACGTTGCTGGTTGGCGCCATATCCGAGCTGGATCGTAGAATTGGTACCGGTGCGCCGCCATGGAATGTCACGCTTTTTAGCTTCATCGACAATGCTTTTCGTACTCGGTCCAAGCTCGTACCGGCGGTAAAGCCTTCGTAATTCTTCAATCTCCGGTTCGATATCATATGACTCACCCTTGCTAAGTGCGTCGATGATCCGGAACGCCGCTTGACCTGCATATAATCCCGCTTCTTCGATTAAATAAGCATAAACAACATTATATACGCCTTTTTCGTCGGTTCCCCTGGTCCGGCCATACCCTACATCCATACCCGCGAGAGTTTGAAGTTCGAGTGCAATATGCTCCATTACGTGCCCCAGCCAGGTACCGCGTTCCACCCTAACAAAAAAGCCTCCTCGGTAACCTTCTGAACATTCATGTTCAATCATTCCGGGAAGCAGAGCCTGCAATCGATCTTTAAAACCGGGAATTTTATCGGTGGGAAAATTTTCCATTTCTTCCAGGTCAAGACGGACCTGGATAAGTTGTTGACGGTAATTGCTCCAAACATTAGGTCCGCGCAATACCTGTGTTTTTAAGATTTTCATAGTTAGTTTTATAAATATCCTGATAACCAACCGGGATATCGTCAAATTTGAAACTAATTGCCGTAGCAGACCTTACAGCATTTAATATAAAAGTTGCATTTTAAAAAGGAGGAAATTATATAATATTAAATTGTGCAATTATAAAAAACCTCAATTTCGTCAAGGTAATTTTGTAGTAATTCAACTAATAAAGCTTTACTAATGGTATTAAAAGGAAAACTCGTAATTATAGGTGGAGCAGAAGATAAAGGGGATTCATTGGAGCAACGGCATGATGAGAAAGATTTCATGGAAGACGGCATCCTACACCGGATAATACAGGAGTCTAAAAATAAGGAGCAGTCAAACATTGCAATTGTTACATCGGCATCTAGGATTCCCGACGAAATTGGACAGGATTATGTTAGGGCATTTGCAAAATTAAAAGCCAAGAATACGCATGTGCTTAATATGGTAACACGCGAAGACGCGGGTAAGAAGCGCTATCTCGATGCGCTTAAGGCAGCGGATGTTGTTTTTATCACCGGCGGTAACCAATTGAGGCTAACTTCAATCCTAGGTGGCACTCCCTTCTTTTACCTCATGCAGGAAAAGCTGCAAAAAGAAAACTTCATATACGCCGGAACTTCGGCAGGGGCATCTGCTGCGTCAGACAGCATGATTTCGGAAGGCAACAGTGCCGATGCCATCAAAAAAGGGGCAATAAAAACGGCGACCGGTTTCGGGTTTATCGAAAATATAGTTTTCGACACGCATTTCGTCGCCCGGGGCCGAATTGGACGATTGTTTCAGATCATTGTCAGCAACCCGAAAGTCCTTGGAATCGGGCTCGAAGAAAATTCGGCATTGCTGATCACACCCGACATGAAGTTGGAAGCCATTGGTCCGGGGATGTGCATACTGGTTGATGGCCGTTCGATCCGCAACACCAACCTATTGGAAATCCGTGACGGGATCCCGCTTTCGATCGACAATATGGTACTTCATGTGATGAGCAAGACTGACGTTTATGACATTAATGAACACAAGCTTACAATCATCACTCCGGAAGAGTGCAAGGCTTGATATTTTCGTCGCAAATTAATATTTTCCCAAAAGTTTAGTACCTTAGGAGAGGTAATGTAAACGGATGCCTATATTTACCATCCTATAACCTATTCATGGAGCAGACCGGTACCACAAATAATATCACTCAAAGCAATCACCACCAACCCGCCATCAATGCGGCCAACTTCGACATTATAAATCTTCTTCCCGCTGCAGTCTACACCTGTGATGTGGAAGGCCGGATCATTGCGTTTAACGAAGCGGCTGCAACTTTATGGGGAAGGCGGCCTGAAATCGGGAAAGATTTGTGGTGCGGTTCGTGGAAGATTTTCCGTACTGATGGGACACCTCTTCTGCTCGATGCCTGTCCGATGGCGGTTTGCCTGCGCGAGAAGCGTCCAGTTTTAGGCGAGGAAATAATCATTGAACGCCCGGATGGACGACGTCTCAATATTTATCCGCATCCTAGTCCGATTTACGGTCCGGATGGTAAAATGGTCGCAGCGGTCAATATGCTGGTAGACGTCACCGACATAAAAATCAAAGAGCGGAAGCTGAAGGAAAGTGAAACCAAATACCGGCTGCTGGCAGAATCATTGGAAGCTAAAGTCGTTGATCGGACTTTTAAACTTCAACATAGTGATGAGCGCTATTACAAAATGATCGAGGAAGTCCAGGATTACGCAATCATCCTTCTTGATCGCGACGGAACGATTTTAAACTGGAATCGCGGCGCGGAAACCATTAAAGGCTATACTGAGGAAGAGGCTGTTGGAATGAATTTCAGGATGTTTTATCTTGAGAAGGACCGCAAAAACCAGGTCCCGGAAACGCTGATCCATAAGGCCATGACCGATGGCAAAGCAATGCATGAAGGATGGCGGCTTCGAAAAGACGGTACGCGATTTTGGGGCTATATCATTATTACGGCCCTGCACGACCAGGATAATAACATCATTGGATTTTCAAAAGTTACCCGTGATCTGACCGAGCGTAAAATCGCCGAAGATCAACTGAAGGCATATGCGCTGAACATCGAACAACAAAATAAACAACTCGAGGAATTTGCATTTGTCGCCTCGCATGATTTGCAGGAACCGCTTCGAAAAATCCAGACTTTTGCCGATATGCTGGAAAGGGATATTGACGACCGCCAGGCGGTTCACAAGCATTTAAACAAGATTTCATTAGCAGCTAACCGAATGGCCACGCTGATCCGGGATGTTTTAAAATATTCGCAGCTTACCCATGCCGAAAGGCTTTTTGAAGAAACGGATCTAAATGTAACATTGGCAAACGTCAAAGAAGATCTGGATTTGTTGATAACGGAAAAGTCGGCAATCGTCAATTCACCTGTACTTCCAATAATTAAAGGACTTCCGGTGCAGCTACATCAATTGTTGTTTAACTTGATCGGTAATGCTATAAAATTCAATGATAGGATGCCGATTATCGATATCGGCTACGAATATGTTGATGGATATAAACTTCGGAATATGCCCGGTGTTGACAGCAGCACACAGTACCTGAAACTGACATTAAAAGATAATGGAATCGGATTTGACCAAATGTATGCGTCCCAGATATTCAAACTTTTCAAGCGACTGAGCACGAATGACAAAGGAACCGGAATAGGTTTGGCGTTGTGCAAAAGAATTGTGATGAATCACAACGGACACATCAGCGCTAGCAGCGAATTGAATAAAGGAACAACATTCACAATAGTGCTACCGGTGGAATAATCATTCGATCCGCACCGAACTTCCTGCAATAATTTTCCAATCGGCGTCAAATAATTTCCAAACCCGGATGTAGCGAAACGTCCCTTCAAAGGCTTCTCCTTCAAAGGCACCGCTCAATTTGATACGGGCCGAAGTCACAGCTGCATCACCTATTAAATTGATTTCCTGCTGGTCGGCATCGGCCGTGGCAATACGCAAGGTCCCGGAGCGATACGTTTCCATATCCAATATTTTCGTAAGCACCTGTCCATGCGGGTTCACGAACAACAGGCTGTCGTGAAGCAAATAATCCAAATACGCTGTGTCGTTGTTCAGCATAGCTGCAAATAAGCTGTTCTCGAGTTTTAATATTTCTTCGCGTGTAGTGAGTTGTTCATCCATTTCAATCTAGCTAAATATGTAAAAAATATACGGAAATTCTATAAAAGTCTTCGCAATTCTGAAGCTTATTTTTACTATGCTAATTAAAAATCAAATTACTATGAGATTCATTGAAACAAAAACACATGGCTATCTGGATTACCTCGTGGGAGTCCTGTTATTATTAGCGCCTGCGATTTTCGGATTGGATATGAGCAGTCCTGCAGGAATGATTCCAATGATTTTGGGAGCATTGACGATTGTTTACAGTTTAATGACTTCGTATGAGTTGGGATTGGCGAACGTCATCTCGAGAAGATGCATTTGATGATCGATTTTCTTTCAGGCGTATTTCTTGCAGCTTCGCCTTGGTTATTCGGATTTGCCGAGGAAGTCTATCTTCCACACCTGATTCTCGGTATTTTTGAAATTGGGGCCAGCCTAATGACAAAGACAACACCGGATGTACAGATTGGTGCAGGAAACAACGTCTAGGAACAGAACTGCTTCGGCAGCTTTTCTTAAAGACGTTCTCTAAAAATACGTAAATTGCGGTATGGGTAGGAATAATGAAAAAAATATTCAAAAGCACAATGACAAACTTCACAAGGCGCAAGCCAAAGTAAAGTTGGCCGCAGCAATGCGAAAAGCAAAACTTACCGCAATCTCAAAAAAATTCAACGAATCGCAATCCGCAAAACCAAATGGAGAACAAATTTGACGACCTGAAGAAAGAAGTGCAGCAAATTATCGATTTGATCGCTGATAAAGAATACCATCTGGCAAATGTCAAATTGGCTGAAGCGGGCGACTTTCTTGATGAATTACTAGATTTTTCCGACGAGGATGAAGACCTGATCGAAATCAGCCGTTACCAGGTTTTGCTGAACCAGCTTCAGCAGCGAATCAACATCGCAATCCAATCCAATTGAATCATGAGACGGATTTCACAGCTGCATTAAAAACCTGTTAAACCGCTTATTTCCAGCATTTTTTAAAAACTGCGGCATAATTTATGCATACTTCCCACCATGAAAAAAAAGTTGCTGTTTTTCATCCTGGCTGTAATGCTGACAATAGCCGGATGTTCAAAAATTACAAAAATCACCGATTCCATTACGAATCCTTCTGCAAGGGAGATCTATCATCGGGATGCGAAAGATCTTATGCTTTATGAACAATGGGATAAAGCATATGCCGCCGCACTGACCGATAGCCTTCAGGTGCCGCTTCCCTATGTCGAAAATGGAAAATTCCGCAAAAACAGTATTGCGGCCTACAGTTATATTCTCGAAGGAAGTGAAGGTGAAGTGCTTGAAGCGACCGTGGTGCGCGATTCGGCGCATCATAAGGTTTTTATTGACCTGTTTGAATATACCGCACAAGGTTACCGCCATGTTGATGCCTTAAAACCTGATATGCAATCAGTCGAATTCCCGATTGAAAAATCAGGGAAATACAAATTTGTTATCCAACCCGAAATCAACGCACAAACCGATTTCGCCATTGTACTTTCCAAAAAGCCACGTTACGGATTTCCTGTGGCAGGTAAAGGCAATGCGGCAATCGAAAGTTTTTGGGGATACGAACGCGATGGTGGCAGACGTAAACATGAAGGAGTTGACATTTTTGCGGCTCGCGGGACACCTGTGGTTGCGGTAGCAGACGGTTATATCAGCAATACAGGCGATCGCGGACTCGGTGGCAAACAAGTCTGGCAGCGCGTTGGTACATTTGGAAACTCCATCTATTATGCGCATCTCGACGGTATTGTTGCAGTTGCGGGAACAAAAGTCAGAAAAGGCGATACCCTTGGTTTTGTTGGAAGCACGGGAAATGCGAAGGGCGGAAGGCCACACCTTCACCTGGGCATTTACAGAAACGGAGCCGTAGATCCGCTGCCGTTTATCTTCAATATCCCAAAGCCGAAAATTGAGAAAAAGGGCGTTTCGCCAAAATTTGCAGTTGCTCCATTAAAAATTAAATCTGCCACGGCAAACTTGCGCCTGGCACCTACTACTTCTTCTGCTGTTGTAGGAAAATTGCAAAAGAATGAAATCATAAAATTATTGGGCGAGCATCAGGAATGGCTCCACATTCAAACCACTGCCGGACAAAAGGCCTTTTTGCACAAAAGTCTTGTCAGTTCAAGCTAGGCAATACCTTTATTTAAATAATTTTTGATTTCGCTCTCAATTCGGCTGCAGCTTACAAGCCACGGCTTTTTGTCGATGACCACATTGATCGAATCGCCGTGTATTGAATAGTGTCCGCCAAAATCGCCCACAGGCGTGTTCCCTTCAAATTGCCCGTTGGAAGTATCTCCGTTAAACCGTCCTCCGGTCGAACGGATTGCTTTGTCCAGTTTTTGTACGATGTCTTCTTTTGGACCGGGATAATTTATTGTGAATTGACAACTCATGTTTTGTGGTTTAAATGTTCAAAACGGAATTATTTCCGCCGACCTAAAATAAGTAATATATCAATGATCGGAAATTAAAGTTGCGTTAAACTATCCCGAAACAAACGGTTTTTCATAACAGACGCTGCTTTCGATATCTTTATAAGGCCCAAAGTTGTCAATCTGCTGGTAGTTATTTTTTTCATACAACCGTATGGCTTCGGGCTGGTTTTTTCCTGTTTCCAGAATGCACCGTAAATAGCCAAGTTCCATCGCCCATTTTTCGAGTTCATGCAATATTTCTGTTGCGATTCCCGCCCCACGCGATTCATCCCTGACAAACATTCTTTTGATTTCCATTACGCCTTCCGAATAATGTTTCATCGCACCGCAGCCCACGGCAAATTCATGGTCATAGGCAAGGACAACATATTTTATTCCTTCAGTGGTGTTGAACTGTGTGTAGAAATAATGCTCTTCCCCATCCCGAAGCTGCAAATCGGTATCGAGTAGTTTCACGAGTTCGGTGAAATCGGCATCTGAAGCGTCTGTCCGTTTAAGTGTGATCATATTGTAGCTATTTACAAACTAAAAATAAGGATTTTTTTGCAGATTTTGATTTCAGGAAAGCGTTTAAACTGATTTTGCTTAACTTTCCGTCCAGTATCACTATAACAATCCATTATGTTTAAATCTATTGGTTATTTCCTTATATGTTTTATCGCAACTACATTTTCGGTAACTGCTCAAAAACCGCAAGATCCTGTCAACACATCGGCTTACATAAGTGAGGATGTCACATTTAAGAACGAGCCGGATAACATTACCTTAACCGGTACGCTGACAATTCCAAAAAACAAAACCGGATTTCCTACCGTCATTTTGATTAGCGGCAGCGGCCCACAAGACAGGAATTCCGAATTGCTGGGACATAAACCGTTTTTGGTTCTTGCAGATGACCTGACTAAAAAAGGCATTGCGGTGCTTCGCGTTGACGATCGCGGGACAGGCGGCACGGAAGGGATTTATAATGATACGGGACTGGATGGCTTTAATCGCGACACAAAGGCGGCTATTCGTTACCTGAAATCGCGCGCGGAAATCACTTCTTCAAAAATCGGACTGCTTGGACATAGTCTTGGGGGAATAACGGCGCCAATGATCGCGGCTGAAACAGATGATGTCGCTTTTGTTGTAATGCTTGCTGGGCCCGGTATCAGTGGCGAAGAGCTTATGTTGTTGCAGAAAGAAAATTTTGAACGTAAAATGGGTGTCCCGGAAGCCGCAATCGCATCCGGTAAAAAGAATATTGCCGGAGTTTATTCTATCATAAAAAACTCGGACGCAGATCGCCTGAAATTGCAGGCCGAGGTCAAGGCCTACTTTACGCAACTTTACGGAACGGCAATTACCGCTGACCAGCTCAATACGCTTTCAGAACAGCTGACTTGGCCGTGGTTTAGCGATTTCATAAAATATGATCCTTCAATCATTCTTCCGAAAGTTAAATGTCCGATTCTTGCAATAAACGGATCCAACGACATTCAGGTGAGCGCCAAAGAAAATTTGGCGGGGATAAAAGAGCTGGCCGAGAAAGCAAATAATCACAATGTGACGGTAATGGAATTCCCAAAACTGAACCATCTTTTTCAGGAAAGTGAAACCGGACTGCCACAGGAATATGCGAAAATAGAACAGACATTTTCACCGGAGGTGTTGAACGCGATATCAGACTGGATTCTGAAATTACCTACTATTTAAGCAATTTTAAGTCGATATTATTTTACGCGTTTTTGCCGGCAACTTTGCAAAAACAAGATCATAAGACATTTTTATAAATTGCTTCCATTCGGTTTCGGAAAACCTTGAAATATCATCAACAAGCAACCATTTATGCCGCGCCATATAAGGAGCAGGAATAACACCTTCTCGCTCAGGAAGTTCCTCAAACAAAATATCTGTAGCTTTAAATGACGCTGAAATTGGTACCGCATCGGGGGAAGTCACCAAAAACATCTTGCCGCCCACATTAAAGCACAAATGATCTCCCCATTTGACGTCTTCCGTAACTCCGGGCTGCGAGAGGCAATATTTTTGCATTTTTTCGATTGTCATAATTAATCCATTTGATTATCGCACCAATTCCTGCACCAGGCCTTCAATATCAAGGCGTCTGGTATACATTTCCAGCGAACCGTCGGGTTTTTGCGGCCATTGTTCTTTTGGCCTGTCCCAATATAATTCAACGCCGTTACCATCGGGATCGTCAAGGTACAATGCTTCTGAAACGCCATGATCGGAAGCTCCTGTGAAAGGGTAACCAGCTTCAGAAATGCGCACAAAAATTTGCGCCAAATCTTTTCGGGTGGGGTAAACAATCGCTGTATGATACAATCCCACAGTGTTTCGCGATGCTTTTGGAGCGCCTTTGCTGTGCCAGGTATTGAGTCCGATATGATGATGATAACCTCCAGCGGAGATGAAAACAGCGTCATCACCGTACAATGTCGTGATTTCAAAACCGAGCAACCCGCAATAAAAATCTATCGATCGCTGTAAGTCGGCAACCTTAAGATGAACGTGCCCAATTTGTGTTTGCGGCGGAATGGTATATTTTTCCATAGTTTTAAATTTGTGAAAACAAGATCCGAAGTCCAATAAGGCCTAAAGCGATTGAAAGAATCCTGACAATTAACCGGCCGTGGATTCTACGTGAAATATATGCGCCCAATTGCGCTCCGGGAATTACGCCTAGCGCAAGTCCGATTATCATGATTACAAGCAGTGGGTCTTTATAACTTCCGTTGAAAAAATGCGTCACAACGCTCACGATCGCCATGATTCCCAATATGAACTGCGAAGTCGCGGTTGCAATATGCACCGGAAACTTCAGCCATTCGGTCATTGCCGGAACATGCACGATTCCGCCGCCGATTCCAAATACGGGTGAAAAATAACCCACGAATAAACTCAGCAAACTGCCTTTCCGAATATCATACGCATACTCATAAACATTCCCCTGCCGGTCGATGATCCGCTGCTGTACCCACCCTCGATGGGATAATTCCGGTTTTACTGCAGGTCGCTGATTTCCTCCTTTAAGGTACAAAAAAACCGCCATCGAAAACAAAAGAATGCCAAATAGTATATCGAATGTATCACGGTCGATTTGCTTTGTTGTCATTACGCCAAGTATCGAGCCCGGAATCGTAAACGCCGCAAATACCAATCCTGCTTTAAAATCTATTCGTTTCGACCGCATATAGGCCGCCGATCCCGATACGGCATTGCACGCGATGACCGCCATTGAAACGGCAGTGATGCTTTCGGGCGATAAACCGGTATTGATCAGTATCAAAAAGGGTACGATAATGAATCCGCCGCCAACACCGATCAGCGTCCCTATTGTTCCGACAAATAATCCGATGAGCACCAACAGATAGATGTTTTCCATGCTATTCTTTCGTAAATGTTAATACATTGGAACCCTGTGAAAACAGCATCGTATTTTGATCTGGATTGAAGATCATTTTAATATTTGCCGGGTCGAATGTAAAAGTATGATCTGCGAATGCATCCATCGGAAAAGCCGATTGGCCGGTCGCTTGCGCTGTTAGCGTACCTGCCGAATTCGAAATTGTGATTTTCAATGGAAAATTCGGATTGGAATAAACACCGGCATACCGCTGCAAATCTTCAGTTGATGGCGTAATTTTTACAAGCTTCGGAACCGCGAGGCCTTCGTTATACAATATCTTCCTTATCTCTGCTGTGGGATTAACAGTTTTTGACGTCATATTATTTTGCAGCAGTATGACCGTTTTGTCATTGTCCAAATGACGGTCGATATAACTGACATAGCCTGCCCATCCGCCCGAATGCGAAGCGCGTTTTCCGTACTTTTTGTCTGACGATATAATCCAGCCGAAACCATAATTCGTTGGTGTTCCTGCGCTGGTTAATAAGTCGCCAAATATCAAATCCTTGTCCGCTTTGTTTACTAATTTATCGGTGTACAGCGCCCTGTCCCATTTCAGAAGATCATGCAAGGTAGAATTTACCGTTCCGTCGCCCACGATTCCGTCGAGATAATACGAATAAAATTGTTTTCCGTACGAATCCGGAAGAATCTTTCTTCCCCACTCGTCTGAGATGTATCCAAGTGCATAATTGCTTACTTTTTGCGGAGCATAACGGCTTCTGTAAACGAAAGTATTGTTCATTTCCAATGGCTTAAAAATGCTTTGTTGCAAAAATTCGCCGAATGATTTACCGGAAACGCGTTCAATTATCAATGCCAAAAGTGCATAACCGGTATTGCTGTATTCAAATTTTTCGTTGGGTGCGAACAGCGCGGCAGGTTTCTTTTCAGCAAATAGATTCACGATATCCTGATTGACGGCAAACTTCGACTTGTCCCACGATTTTTCAAAAAGGTTCATGTAATCGGGAAGTCCGCTCGTGTGGTGCAACAGATGCCGAATTGTGATAGTACCGTAAAACCCAAGTTCGGGAATATACTGCGACATCTTGTCGTCGTACTTTAGTTTGCCTTGCTTTTGCAAAAGCACAATTCCCATCGCGGTGAACTGTTTTGAAACCGACGCAAGCTCGAAAATCGTTTCGGTGTTGAGGTGTTGCTTTGTTTCCTCATTCGCAAATCCAAAACTTTTTTCATAAATGATTTTTCCATTCTCGGCCACCAGGATATTGCCATTGAATTTCCCTTCGCCATGCAACGCAGTCATCAAACTGTCGAGACGTGCCGCTTTATCCTGAGCTGTGCAAGTAAGGATTGTAAGAAGCGCCACCGCAAAAGTGTAAAATATCCTCATAATCGTAAGTTTTAATTAGCCTTCTATTTTTATTGTTACCGCTGTCGCTATTTGACATTGATATTGCGATTGAATACCAGTTCCGCACCCACCACAATTAAAAAGCCCGCTGTATACGCAACTATATCATGCCATGCAAATGAGGTTCCCAGCACTACTTTCGCCAATTTATATTCCTGCAGTCCGAGAACTTCCACAAACCTATAGTATTGCAGTAGTTCAATGACATATGAAAAGAGCAGAACACCGATCGCGGTTTTTAAAACATCGGTTATAACAAAAGATTTGATGAAACAATAAATCAATATCACAACGAGCACATCACCAAAATACGGCCGGATAAAACTGTCATTCACATACAGCGCAATAAAAACCTCGATTATAAACAGCACTACCGTGGCTGTGAAATACTTCCATTGAAACTGCATCATACAGGGCTTGGGTGCGTAAATATACACAATAGGAGCGTTCGATGGTATTCTACAATTACGATAGACAGAATTTAAACGTTAAACTTCTTACAAATTACTTTACTAAAATCGGTTCCTATTGTAGCTTTATGTGAAGCACGTTCTTCAAACGTAATAAACCAACTATGAATATTCCTCTTCTGGCTTTCAATGATTGCGGAATTTATTGCGAACAGGCCGACGTTTACCTCGATCCGTGGCGACCCGTCAAAAATGCGATAATCACGCACGGGCATTCCGATCATTCACGATGGGGGCACCAAAATTATATCACGCATCATACGAATGTCCCGATAATCAAACACCGGCTCGGCCCCATAAACGTTACCGGGAAAGACTGGAACGAGTCGTTTACAATAAATGGCGTCAGGTTTTCACTGCATCCCGCAGGCCATATAATCGGAAGTGCTCAAATCCGCGTCGAATACAAAGGCGAAGTCTGGGTTTTTACGGGCGACTACAAAACCGAAGACGACGGTGTTTCGACCCCTTATGAAGTTGTAAAATGCGACACGTTCATAACCGAATGTACATTCGGCCTGCCGGCTTTCAAATGGCTTCCGCAAAACGAAGTCATGCAAAGCATCAACGAATGGTGGGCAGAAAACCAGGCCGACGGCAAAACATCAATCCTGTTTGGGTATACGCTGGGAAAGGCGCAAAGGTTGCTGAAGTACCTCGACCCGTCGATCGGGAAGATTTATACGCACGGCGCTGTTGAGAACATGACCAATGTGTTGCGTCCGATGTGCGACTTCCCTCCTACTACGCTGATCACGAGGGAAACTTCCAAACAGGAACTCGCCGGAAGCATCGTACTTGCGCCTCCAAGCGCGCACGGCAGCACGTGGATCAGAAAAATGACACCATTTGTTACCGGATCTGCTAGCGGATGGATGGCTTTTCGCGGAGCGCGCCGCCGTCGTGCAATAGACAAAGGGTTTGTATTAAGTGACCACTGCGACTGGCACGGACTTCTTGAGAGCATCAAAGCAACGGGTGCCGAACGGGTCATTTCGACACACGGCTATTCCGATATATTTTCAAGGTATTTACGTGAACTCGGTTATGATGCACGCACCGCCAAAACACAGTATGAAGGCGAAAGTGCGGAGATGAACCCGACTTCAGATGATATGGCCGAGTCGAATGAAATAGCGGAATCATGAAAAATTTCGCAAACCTTATAAAAGCGCTAGACTCCTCGAACAAGACTTCGGTAAAAGTCGATGCGCTGACCGACTATTTCCGGCATGCATCGCCGCAGGATAAGGTATGGACGATCGCCATCCTGTCGCACCGGCGGCCACCGCGTCCCGTGAATACCACATTGTTGCGGATTTGGGCAAATGAACTTGCCAACATCCCAATGTGGCTGTTTGAGGAATCGTATCATATCGTTGGCGATCTTGCCGAGACTATTGCGCTCGTGATTCCAACCACGCGCGAACATTCTGATAAAAGTCTCACGGAATATCTATGCGAGATGATCGCGCTAAAAAAGAAAACCGATGAGGAAAAACGCGACTACCTGCACCAAAACTGGCTGGCGCTGAATTACTACGAGCGATTTGTTTTTACAAAACTCATCACGGGTAGTTTCCGCATCGGGGTCAGCCAAAAACTGATGACACGCGCACTTTCAATGGCCGAGGGCGTCGATGAAGACCTGCTCGCCTATAAACTGATGGGAAATTGGGATCCGAATACAATCACATTCCAGGAATTGATCCTCGATGAAAAAAGCTCCGACTACTTATCAAAACCGTATCCATTTTATTTGGCTTATCCGATAGAGGGCGACATTTCAGAGCTTGGCGATGCAGCCCAGTGGAGCATCGAACACAAATGGGACGGAATCCGGTCGCAGACGATAATTCGCGACAACGAAATCTACGTTTGGAGCCGCGGCGAGGAATTGGTTACCGATAAATATCCGGAATTCCGCACATTCGTCGGAGTAATCCCAAACGGAACCGTGATCGATGGCGAAATCCTACCTTACCCAAGTGGCGAAATTGGCACTTTCAATGACCTGCAAACCCGCATTGGGCGAAAAACAGTTTCTGCGGCATTGCTTGCAAAAACGCCGGTTGTTATAAAAGCGTACGATATTCTTGAATGGGATAATGTCGATATCCGCAACGAACCGTATTCGCACCGACGGCTTCTTCTTGAACAGTTATATGATAGGGTCAAACACACAAATATTCCGCTGTTATTATCCGAACGTGTACCGCTGAATTCGTGGGACGAAGTTACCGAAGAGCGACTGCGTGCACGCGAGATGAAAAGCGAAGGCCTGATGCTCAAACGCAACGATTCGGTTTATGGCGTTGGCCGTAAAAAGGGCGATTGGTGGAAGTGGAAAATAGAACCGCTTGTTGTAGATGCCGTACTGACCTATGCAATGCGTGGCCACGGTCGCCGTTCGAACCTGTTCACCGATTATACGTTTGCGCTCTGGCAGGACAATGAAGACGGCAGCCGCGAGCTTGTTACATTCGCAAAAGCGTATTCGGGGCTGACTGACGCCGAATTTCGAAAAGTCGACGATTGGATAAAAAAAAATACGCTGGAACGTTTTGGACCCGTTCGTAGTGTAGTGCCTCAATTGGTTTTTGAAATCGGATTTGAAGGAATTTCATTGTCGAAAAGGCATAAAAGCGGGATTGCGACACGCTTTCCGCGGATATTGCGCTGGCGCCACGACAAAAAAGCAGAAGAGGCCAACACGATAGACGACATCAAAAATATGATTTGCTGATGAACAGGGATAAATTATTCGCGATGGCGGAAGAATGGTTCAGGCAACAGGGCTGGAAGTCTTTTCCATTTCAAAAACAAACCTGGACGGCATTCCTGCAAGGCAAAAACGGACTTTTAAACGCCCCGACGGGAAGCGGAAAAACGTATGCGTTGTGGGTGCCGATCGTTTTGGATTACATCAACAACAATCCAGATTATCTCACAAAACACAAAGCCGGATTGAAAGCGGTCTGGATCACACCGCTTCGCGCATTGTCGGTCGAAATCAAACAGGCGGCAGAACGGGTGGTTAATGATCTGGGACTTAAATTAACGGTCGGAATACGTTCAGGCGATACCTCACAAAGTGAACGCGCTTCGCAAAAAAATAAAATGCCCGATCTTTTAATCACGACGCCGGAGAGTCTGCAACTATTGTTGGCGTCAAAGGGTTATGATGCGGTATTTAAAAACTGTTCTGCGATTGTGGTCGATGAATGGCATGAATTGCTGGGCACAAAACGCGGCGTCCAAATGGAACTGGGTTTGTCGCGGTTAAAAAAAATAGCCCCGAAACTTCGGATATGGGGAATATCGGCCACGATCGGAAATCTGCAGCAGGCGCGCGAGGTTTTGCTTGGCCCCGATTCTGATGCGCTTGAAAATTCCGTTTTGATCAAAGCCGTCATCAACAAAAAAATCAAAATCATGTCGATTATTCCCGAGAAAATGGATACCTATCCGTGGCGCGGGCATATGGGATTGCATTTGCTTGATGAAGTAGCAAACATCGTCCGCAAGTCAAGAACAACGCTCATTTTTACGAACGTCCGATCGGCATGCGAAATATGGTTCCAGAGAATTTTGGAGAACTATCCCGAATTTGCCGGCGATATGGCGATGCACCACGGAAGCATAAGCCGTGAAACCCGGCTGTGGGTCGAACAGGCAATCCGGGATGAGCAATTGAAACTTGTTGTTTGCACGTCGAGTCTGGATCTTGGGGTCGATTTTGCTCCGGTTGAAACCATCATACAGGTAGGCGGACCAAAAGGCGTTGCGCGTTTTCTCCAACGCGCCGGCCGAAGCGGTCATCAACCCGGAAAGGAAAGCGTCATCTATTTTCTTGCCACGCACGCAATTGAACTGATCGAAGCATCGGCACTCAAAAAAGCGGCACTGACGAATACTGTCGAGGACCGGATACCGTATTTGAACAGTTGGGACGTACTGGTGCAATACCTTAATACACTCGCCGTGTCGGACGGATTCTATCCGAATGAGATTTTCGAAGAAGTCAAAACAACCTTCTGCTACCAAACGATGACGGAAGAAAACTGGCAATGGCTGCTGAATTTCATTGCCCACGGAAGCCAGAGCCTTCAGGCGTATGACGAATACAAAAAAGTCGAAATTGAAGAAGACGGGCGGTTTAAAATCAACAACCGCTCGACAGCCATGCACCATCGTATGTCGATCGGAACCATAGTCGGCGATGCGGTGATGAATGTCAAATATGTTGGCGGCGGATACATCGGTTCGATTGAGGAATGGTTCATATCGAAATTGAATCCCGGTGATGTATTTCAATTTGCAGGCCGCAAACTCGAACTGTACCGCGTAAAGAATATGGTCGTTCTGGTAAAAAAAGCCGACAACAAAAAAACGATGAAATTCGCAAGCTGGCTCGGCGGCCGCATGGCACTTTCGCAACAAATGAGTGAATTGCTTCGGCAGGAACTGTATGCCGTGAACCATGAATCGAAATCGCCCGAATTAAAAGCACTCCAACCGCTATTCGTACGGCAGCGACGGGAATCAATCGTGCCCGATGCAAACCAATTCCTGATTGAAACCTTTAAAACTCGCGAAGGCTACCACGCCATTTTTTATCCGTTTGAAGGCCGGTTCGTTCATGAAGCACTTGCGAGCCTTCTCGCCTATCGGATCAGCTTGTTGTCGCCGATCAGTTTTTCATTGGCATACAATGATTATGGTTTCGAACTTTTATCCGATCAGGAAATCGATATGCAGCAGGTACTCGACAACAATCTGTTCAGTCCCAAATATGTACACCACGACCTGCAGAAAAGCCTCAATGCAACCGAAATGGCACGGCGGAAATTCAGGGACATCGCCATAATTGCCGGATTGGTGTTTACCGGATATCCGGGAAAAATCGTCAAGGCAAAACATCTGCAAAGCAGCTCACAATTATTGTTCGAAGTCTTTCGCGATTATGAGCCCGATAACTTACTTTTGCAGCAGGCTTTTCGGGAGACTTTTGAACATCAGTTGGAAGAAGGCCGGCTGATCCAGGCATTGGAACGGATTCAAAGTCAGCAGATCGTTTGGAAGCAGTGCCAGAAACCCACACCATTCAGTTTTCCGATTATAACCGACAGGCTTCGGGAAAAACTTTCAAGCGAGACCTTGGCCGACAGGATCAAAAAAATGACCGCATCATATTTAAAATAAAAGGCCGCAGATTTAGTACATGACACTACCCATTTCTATAAATAACCACGAATTCATCCTTCATTGCTCGGGCGCAATGTATTGGCCACTCAAGAAAATACTATTGATTTCGGATGTGCACCTTGGAAAAGTCACGCATTTTCGGAAAAACGGCGTTGCGCTTCCGCCTAATTCGGTGGCGACTAATTTCAAACAACTCAATTTTGTGCTGGAATTGTTCAAGCCCGAAAAAGTATGTTTTCTTGGAGATCTCTTTCACAGCTCGATCAATAATGAATGGAACCTTTTCGAGCAGTGGGTTCGAAATGCAGCCGCCGAAATCGTACTCATCACTGGGAACCACGACATAATCGATCCGTATAGTTATCGCCAGCTGGGTGTGGAAGTGGTATCGGAATGGACAATCGACAACTTCCTGCTGACACATCATCCCGAACTGCGCGACGGCTACTATACTTTATGCGGACACATTCATCCCGGAATTTTGCTTCATGGCTTCGGCAGGCAATGGCTCGAATTGAAGTGCTTCTTCCGAAGCGAACAACAGATGATTTTACCTGCGTTTGGCCAGTTTACCGGTAAATATATTCTGAAGGCATCGGCAACCGACATCGTCTATGCGATCACAAAAGAAGAAGTTATCCTAATTAAGAATTAATCGATCTTTATTGTTACTTTTAATTTTTGAACCGTATGACAATAAACCCACTGCGACAGATTAACGTTACGCGTTATATTACGCCACTTCGCGAAGGCGGATCACTTCCGGCGCTGGCCGAAGGCGATGACGATTTTAAGTATGTGCTGAAATTCCGTGGCGCCGGACATGGTGTCAAAGCGTTGATTGCCGAACTTATCGGTGGTGAAATAGCACGCGTACTGGGTTTGCCGACTCCCGAGCTCGTTTTTGCAAATCTCGACGAGGCTTTCGGGAGAACCGAAGCCGACGAGGAAATACAAGATCTTTTGCAAGGTAGCCAGGGACTGAACCTCGCGATGCATTATTTGTCGGGTGCAATAAATTTCGATCCGGTTGTCACCAGTGTAGATGCAACACTTGCGTCAAAAATCGTATGGCTGGATGCATATCTTACAAATGTTGACCGAACCTTTCGCAATACGAATCTATTGATCTGGCACAGCGAATTGTGGTTGATTGACCACGGTGCAGCATTGTATTTCCATCATTCGTGGGGCGATTGGGAGCAGGCCGCCAAGACTCCGTTTGCATTGATCAAAGATCATGTACTATTGCCAAATGCGTCCGAACTCGAATCGGTCAATCATGAATTCAGTAAAATTTTGAACGAAGCAATTATCCGAAATATCGTTAACCTTATTCCCGACGACTGGCTCAATTGGGAAGGATCAGATCAGTCACCTGACGAAATCCGTGCTACATATATTGACTTTTTATCGGTCCGCCTAGCTCATTCCGAAACATTCACTAAACAAGCGCAAAATGCAAGAGCAACACTTATATGAGTATGCGGTGATCCGCGTTGTGCCGAAAGTTGAGCGCGAGGAATTCGTGAATGTTGGTATAATCGTGTTCTGTAAATCAAAGAAATACCTCAAAGCTGTCTGCAAAATCGACGAAAACCGGCTTATTAATTTTGCACCGGATCTCGACATGACGCAGGTCCGTCAAAACCTGCTTGCACTCCAACGGATCAGTAACGGTGAAAAAGATGCGGGTCCGATTGCAATGATGGATGCTCCGGAACGCTTCAGATGGCTGACGGCTGTGCGAAGCTCCGTTATTCAGACCTCACGGCCACACCCGGGATTCTCAAAAGATTTGGATCAAACAACCGAGCGGTTATTTGACGACATGGTTGCCAAATGTCTGAATCCATAAGTTGCAAGCCCATTCAATTATTTCGAACGCTCATTTAAATACGGCAACTGATTTGAAAATGATTTGGGATTTCGATCCAGTTTAAAAAACAGTTATGAATGACATTTGCAGAATTGTCTAAAATTTACACCACTCCCGCTCTCCAAAAGGGTAAATCACAATTGACAGGCATCTGAATTCCAATATCCGTAAAAATAATAGAGTAATGAAAGGGGTAACAAAAATTTTATTAATTTTACCCCTTTAAAACCACAACGCTACACATGATTCATAACAAGACCTATGTTGAAATTCTTCTGGTGGATGACGACCAGGATGACAGGAGTATTTTCAGTGATGCGCTGAGCGAACTTAAGATTGAGACCAATCTGAATCTTCTTGAGGATGGACGGGAACTGATCAGTTACCTCGAAGATCCAAAGACCAAAATTCCGGATATTATCTTCCTGGATTTGAACATGCCTTATAAATCAGGTGTCGAGTGTCTGAAAGAGATCCGTCAGATCGACAAATTCAAATCGCTTACTGTGGCTATCTATTCCACATCCAATTCGGAGAAAGATATGGAAGACACATTCGTAAATGGAGCCAACATCTATATCAGGAAGCCGAATGATTTTACGCAACTTAAAAAGGTTCTGAATGAAGTCGTCGCGATGAACTGGCAATTCCACACCTCTGCACTGAATAAAGAAACATTCCTGCTCAATATCTAATCTCACAAGCCTCCTTTCCGGAGGCTTTTTTATTATATGGGAATTATATAAAAATGCTGACGCAATCTATAAGCTATTTCTCAAATATTTAAGGCACATTTGTAGGTAAAACTAACAATATTTAGACAGAGTTTTCCTAATAATTGTCGGGAATTCTTGCCACCGCAATCCGATGTCCGAGAGATTTAAGAAATACGCTAAAAAAGCACTGAAGATTTTACTTTGGATAATTGGGAGCATCATCGGATTATTTCTGCTGATTGTGCTTCTTATACAAATTCCCGCGGTCCAAAACTTCGCAAAAGACAAAGCCGTAGCTTATCTAGAAGATAAAATCAAAACGCCGGTGCAACTGGACAGGATTGAAATCGGGCTTCCCAAAAAAGTTATTATTGAAGGCGTTTACCTGCAGACCCAAACCGGCGATACGCTTATTTACGGCGAAAAACTTGCCGTCGATATCAGCCTTTTCAAATTATTAAGCAACCAAATCGAAATCAACTCGATCGATTTGCGTGGAATCACCGCTAATGTCACGCGCAACAAGGATTCGGTTTTCAACTTCGATTACATCATCAACGCATTCGATTCGGGACAGCCAAAAGATACTTCAGGGGCGCCGATGAAGTTTTCAATCGACAAAATCAATCTTGACCGCATAAATGTCAGATTCGACGATGCCATCACGAGAAACGACCTGAGCGCCTCACTTCACCATTTTGATACACGCGTGCGCAAATTTGATCTGGTAAACACGGAATTTGAAATTCCTAAAATCACTATGGACGGCCTCCATGTCAAATTAAAGCAAGGCGAATTGGTTCGTGAAATTGGTGAAACTACTGCTGAAGTAGCCGATTCGCTAGCCAGAAAACCCGAATTTAAACTTAAGCTTGGTGAAATAGATTTTCGACGGCTATCCGTATCGTATGACAATGCAGGCACACATTTGAATTCAGGCGTCTCACTTCAGAAACTGCTTGTGGAATTCAACGAGACCGACATGCAGAAGCAGCTGATCGATATCGAGAAGTTTGAACTGTCGGGTTTGAAAGGCGGACTCACCATCGCTGAATTCATCCAGAAACCCGAACGCAAACCTGAGGCAAATCAACCGCCTCTAAAAAACAACTGGCAGGTTCATTTGTCTGATGCCGAAATAACGGATGTGCAGTTCCGTTTTGACGATCAAAATTACGCCCGTGTGCAACGCGGAATCGACTACCGCCATATCGATATCGAGCATTTTGCACTAAAAGCCAACGACATCAGGTATAATGCCCGGGAAATCGCAGGAAATGTTGGTGCATTTTCGGTACGTGAAAAAAGCGGCGTCAACATTGAGTCGCTGCATACCGAATTTTATTATGGCGAAAAAAGCGCGTATCTCAAAGATCTTTTCATCAAAACCCCGCAAACATTGATAAGGGATGAAATCGTCCTCAACTATCCGTCACTCGATGCGTTAAGCAATAATATAAGCGAACTATCCCTTAATGCAACACTTGATGAAAGCCGCGTCGGTTTCAAAGACATTTTATTATTTGCCCCTGGCCTGGCATCCACGAATCCGTTTAAAGACAATCCTAATGCAATCCTGCTTATAAATGGACGCGTCAACGGAAAAGTATCCAATATTAATATCCCGAATTTGGAAATCAGCGGAATCGGAACGACCCGACTTGCGGCAAACGGCCGTATCACCGGACTTCCCGATGCGAAAAATGCATACTTTGATTTAAATATCCGCGAACTTCGGTCAACTGCTACCGACATTTCGGGATTCGTGCCCCGTGGCACTATTCCTCCAAGTATTAAACTTCCGTCACAAATAGGGCTCACAGGAACATTCACCGGAAAATTTGATAATTTCAAAACCGATATCAACCTCGCAAGCAGTTATGGAAATGCGCAGGTAGCCGGTTCTTTCGACAGCAGGTTGAAAAATCGGGAAAAATATAACGGACAGGCAACGTTGAACAATTTCGATCTTGGCAGCCTTATTAAAAATGATTCAATTGGAAGAATCAGCCTTACTGCAAAGGTAAACGGTACAGGCCTCGATCCAAAATCGGCGACGGCGTCAGTGGATGCCGCAATTCAAAAGGCGGTTTTCAACAGTTATACCTACCGCGATCTTGCACTGAATGGTGATATCCGAAATGGCGCGTTCGTTGCCGCAGTCAAAATGGACGACCCCAACCTGACATTCGACCTGGATTCCGAGGGGGATTTCAGCAATAAATATCCTGCCGTGAAACTGCGGCTGAATATCGACATTGCCGATCTTGACAAGCTGAACCTTCACGCAGGTCCGCTGAAACTACGCGGAAAAGTCGATGCCGATTTTACATCCGCCAATCCTGATTATCTGAATGGAACACTCAACGCGTATCATTTTGTTGTCGCAAATGAAAAAGAACAGTTCATTCTGGATTCGATTAAAGTGATTGCGGCAGCTACGGCCGACAGTACAAGCATTTCGTTGAAATCGCAGTTCCTCAAAGCAGATGTAAATGGTAAATACCAACTGACTCAAATAGGTACTGCCTTGTCAAATTCAATCGCAAAATATTATGATACGAATCCGGCCGCACGAAAGCCCGAAACCGATCCGCAGGACTTCGATTTCGACATCACATTAAACAATGACCCTGTTCTTGTGAAGCTGGTTCCGCAAATTTCAAGGCTGGAACCGATCAATATAAACGGTAGCTACAATTCTACAAATGATAGTATTGTAGTGAACGGAACAATTCCGCGGCTCGTTTATGGAAGCAATACGATTTCGGGCGGAGTCATTACGGTTAATACTGTAGCCGATTCGCTTCAATATGAAATAAATTTTGATCAGGTCGAAAATGAGCAATTTTTACTGCCAAATACGAACCTGAAAGGAAGTGTAAGCAATAATGTAGTTGCGTACCGACTTCTAATCAGTGATAAAAAAGATAAAGAGCATTATCGCATTGCGGGCACGCTTGAATCGGAAAACGGCAATACGGTCGTCAGGTTGCAACCCGAGGGTCTTTTGCTGAATTATGAACCATGGGATATTGCTGCCGAAAACCTGCTTCGGTTTGGCGCAGGCGGAATTTACGCCGACAAGTTCAAATTATCCAATGAAGCGAGCAGTATAAGCCTGCAATCACAATCAGTTGCACGTAATGCCCCGTTAGACGTAGCCTTCACCGACTTCGATCTTGAGACGCTTTCAAAGATGGTAGAAAAAAACGGCGACAAAGCCCTAGTGATCGGAGGCCGTCTAAATGGCGATGTGGAACTTAAAAATCTCGCCGCAAAACCGGTTTTCACATCCGATTTGGTGATTGAAAATTTCAGCTTTCAAAAGGATACTGTCGGAAACATCAATATTAAGGTCAACAACCAGGTTGCGAATACCTTTGATGCAAACGTTGAGATTACCGGTCAGGGAAATCAGGTCAATCTTGACGGTACCTACCGCGCCGATACCGAATCCTTTAACCTGAATCTCAATCTTCAGCAATTACAGCTTAAAAGCATTCAGGGATTTACAATGGGCAATATGAAAAACAGCAGCGGACACTTGTCGGGTAATTTAAAAATTACGGGGACAACCGCAGCGCCAAACGTTCGTGGTAAAATAAGATTTAATGATGGCGCATTTACGATCACCCCACTGAATTCGGCATTCGAACTTATCAATGACGAAATTGCATTCAATTCGGAAGGTTTGTTGTTTGAGCGGTTTTCACTTTCTGACGCCAAAGGAAATCAATTAGTGCTTGATGGACGTGTACTGACTCAGACCTATTCTGATTTCGGTTTTGACCTGCGTGTACGCGCCGACAACTTCAGGGCCGTCAATTCAACCGCCAAAGACAATGACCTGTTCTATGGCAAACTGTTTCTCGACACCCGTTTAAACATCAAAGGTGATCTTGAACAACCTACCGTTGACGGAACCATAAAAATTAATGAAGACACCGATCTTTCGATTGTTCTACCGCAATCTGATCCGGCGGTCGCCGATCGGGAAGGAATCATTGAATTCATCGATCAGGATAATCCGCAACTCACAGAAAGACTGTTTCCGGAAGTCGATTCGTTGAGGCAGACGCAGCTCAAAGGCATGGATATCTCAGTCAACATCGAGATCGTAAAAGAAGCGGAACTTTCACTTATAATCGATAAAGGAAACGGTGATTATTTGAGCCTTAAAGGTGAAGGCCAATTAAACGGTGGAATTGACCCGTCGGGCAAAACAAGTCTGACAGGCCGGTATGAAATCAGCGAAGGCGCCTATGAAATGTCGTTCAATTTCATCAGGAGGAAATTCGAAATCCGCGAGGGAAGCTACTTGCTTTGGACAGGAGAACCTACTGACGCTGACATCAATATTACCGCGGTATATACCGCCAATACCGCTCCGATCGATCTTGTGGGCGACCAGCTGGGAAGCGTTTCGGCCGCTGTTCGGAATACTTACAAACAGCGACTTCCATTTGAAACGCATCTGAAGATGAACGGCGAATTGCTGAAACCTGAAATAACATTTGATATCATCCTTCCGGAAGGCAATTACAGCGTATCGACCGATATTTTAAATACCTCGCGCGCCAAACTTGACCAACTGCGTCAGCAACCGTCCGAACTCAACAAACAGGTTTTCGCGCTACTGCTGTTGAATCGGTTTATTGGTGAGAATCCATTTGCGAGCGAAGCCGGTTCGGCCAGTGCGGAATCTCTGGCAAGGCAGAGTGTCAGTAAAATTCTTTCGCAGCAGCTTAACGATTTCGCATCCGACTTGATTTCAGGAGTCGAACTTGAATTTGACCTAGAATCGACCGAAGATTATACAACAGGTGTACGCGAAGACAGGACTGACTTGAATGTCGGCATATCGAAGCAATTACTGAACGACCGGCTTAAAGTCACCGTTGGAAGTACATTCGGACTTGAAGGACCGCAGCAGGCGAATCAGGAATCGACAAATATTGCAGGCGATGTGGCATTGGATTACCAACTAACAAAAGACGGTCGTTATGTAGTTCGCGCCTATCGAAAAAATGAGTACCAGGTCGCACTTCAGGGCCAGGTGATCGAAACAGGCGTGGCGTTTATCATCACAATGGATTATAATGAGTTCCGTGAGCTGTTTCATCGTACTGAAGAAGAAAAGCGGATGATTCGCCAAACCCGACGAAAAGCGCGCGAGGCAAAAGAGCGTGAACGAATTGAAAAAGAACAGGAATTAAAAGAAAAACAGGAGGAAACAAATAAACTTTCCCAAACAAAAGAATAAGTTATGATCAGGAGAGAAATTCCATATCTGATATGTTTATTATTGTTTGCGGCTTCCTGCAGCAACACTAAATACCTGCCTGAAGGTGAAATGTTGTATATCGGAGGGAAGGTCACTGTGGAAGATAAAAAAGCAAAGAAAAAAGAACGTAAAGTCCTTCAGGATCAACTGGAAGGAATGTTGCGGCCAAAACCGAATTCGAAGATCCTCGGATTACGGCCAAAATTATGGATTTACAACATCGCCGGAGAACCGAAGAAAGCAAAAGGAATACGCCATTGGCTTCGTACAAAAGTGGGCGAACCGCCTGTGCTGTTTAGCCAGGTAGACTTGGATTACAATAGTGCTGTCCTGCAGAATTATGCAGAAAACAAAGGTTATTTCAAAGCCCGTACTTCGGCAGACTCGACCCGACGCGGTAAAAAAGTCAAGGCGCTTTACACCGTGCAAACAGGTGAGCGGTACACGATTAGAAGCGTGACCTTCCCGTCTGATTCGACCGCTATCGACAGTACGATTGCGGCAACTAAACCCAAAACAATTTTAAAAGTCGGCCAGCCTTATGATTTGGGTGCGATTAAAATCGAACGTGAGCGAATCGACACTCGTCTAAAGGAACTGGGATACTACTATTTCAATCCCGATTTTCTACTGGTACAGGTCGACAGTACGGTCGGAAAAACGGAAGTGGATCTTATTCTGAAAGTAAAAGATGAAACGCCATTACAGGCGAAAAGCGTGTACAGGATAAACGATGTCTACATCTATCCAAATTTCAGTGTAAGGCGCGATACCGTAAACATCGATGCTGACGATATAACGTATTATAAAGATTATACGATAATCGACAAGAAAAAGCTCTTTAAACCGATAATTTTCGACCGCTCGCTCTATTTTTCAAAAGATGACCTCTACAACCGTACCGATCATAACCTTTCCCTAAACAGACTTGTCAGTTTGGGAACATTCAAATTTGTCAAAAATCAATTCCAACCAGCGGATACCACGGGAAACTATCTTGATGCCTACTATTATCTGACTCCACTAGCCAAAAAATCGATTCGCGTGGAGGTACTTGCAAAGACAAATTCAGCGAATTACAGCGGTACCGAACTAAATGTCAACTGGAGCAACCGCAATACGTTCCGTGGTGCCGAATTACTGACCATCACGGGATTCGGCGGAATCGAAGTCCAGGTTTCGGGACAGAACAAAGGTTATAATGTTTATCGCGTGGGAGCCGAAGCAAATCTTGTCTGGCCGCGATTCATTACGCCTTTCGAAGTTGAAACTTCAAGTGGATTCATGCCGCGAACGCGCGCGATGTTGGGCTATGAATTTCAATTCAGGCAGCGATTGTATTCGCTTTCGTCACTGCGATCGTCATTCGGATATTTGTGGAAGGAAAACATCCGAAAGGAACATCAGTTCAATGTTGCCGAAGTGACCTATGTACGGCCAATGAATGTCTCGGATGAATATCAGCAAATGGCAGACGAAAACGAAGCACTTCAGAAGGTTATCGACAAGCAGCTGATATTCGGGCCAACGTATTCCTATACGTACACGAACACGATGCAGACGGCCAAGAAGCACACAATTTACTACAAAGGCCATCTTGATGTTGCGGGAACTATTGCCGGGCTGGTATCGGGTGCCGACGTTAAAGGCGGGGAAGAACCGAAAGAGGTCTTGGGTGTTCCCTTCAGCCAATACATAAAAGCTGAGAACGAGTTCAGGCATTATTTAAAACTCGGCCGCAACTCCACACTCGCAAGCAGGATTATTGTCGGAACGGGCTACGGCTATGGTAATTCGGTTGAACTGCCGTTCATTAAGCAATTCTTCATTGGTGGAACAAACAGTATCAGGGCATTTCGCGCGAGGTCGATTGGCCCGGGATCATTCCGTGAAGATGTCGATGCGAATTCGTTTTTACCTGATCAGTCGGGCGATTTAAAACTCGAAATGAACACCGAATACAGGGCAAAACTATTCAGTGTCGTACATGGTGCCGCTTTCGTAGATGCAGGAAACATTTGGCTTGTACACGAAAACCCCGACAAACCTGGCGCACATTTTTCAAAGGACTGGCTTAAGGAGATTGCCGTGGGAACCGGAGTCGGATTGCGGTTTGACCTGTCATTTCTTATACTGCGGACCGACCTGGCATTTCCGCTTCGCAAACCGTATTTGCCGGAAGGTGATCGGTGGGTATTGGACCGCGTAAATTTTTCCAGCAGTACATGGAGAAAAGAGAATCTCGTATTCAACCTTGCGATTGGTTACCCGTTCTAAGTTAAATTTCTTTATTTGCCAAAAGGTCAGATCGACGCGTGGCAAGTTGTCCATAACCTTTTTCCCAATACGCGAGGAGCACGTCATAATGAAAACAGAAACAAACGGCAGAAATCAGTTACTGAATTTATGGCATTTTTCTACGGTTCAGATTCTATTCGATCGGCAAATAGATTTGGAATGACGCACCTTGTCCCGGTGCGCTTTTCGCGGTTATGTGACCGTGATGGTTCTCGACGATTTTCTTGCAAAGTGCCAGTCCGATTCCGGTACCGGAAAACGCCGATTTGTCGTTAAGCCGCTGAAAAATCGTAAAAATCTGTGCCGCGTATTTTTGGTCGAAACCAATACCGTTGTCGGAAAAGATCAGTTCCAGGTAGCGGCTTCCGGACGACAGTTGTGTGTTATGGGGTACCTGTTCATAATTTAGTACTCTCGAACGGATTCTGATTTCAGGAGCCTCAACACTGAATTTTAAAGCGTTTCCGATCAAATTAGAGAATAACTGGTTCAATTGTAGCGGAATGCCTTTAATTTTTGGCATATCATCACTAATGATTTTTGCATTTTTTTCCTCAATAAGAAGTTCAAAATCGGTTAATACATTGCGAAGTATTTCATTGAGGTCGATGAATTCATAATACTCATCGATACGTGACAGGCGACTGTAATTCAGTACCGCTTTTATCAGTTCCGACATTCTTTCGGCAGAGGAATTTATCTTCGAAAAATATTTTTTAACCGCTTCCTCATCATCGAGGTTTCGCTCTAGCAAATCGGCAAACATCTGGATTTTGCGCAAAGGCTCCTGAAGGTCATGCGAGGCGACGTAGGCAAATTGTTCGAGTTCCTTATTTTGGAATTCGAGTTCGGAATTGTATTTTTTGATTTTGTCTTCGGCAAGTTTGCGTTCGGTAAGATCCCTGGTGACCTTCGAAAATCCAATAACGTTTCCGTCATTGTCGTGAAGCGCGGTCAGTGCCATGCTTGCCCAAAATACCGTTCCGTCTTTTCTGATTCGGTAGCCTTCATGCACCGCCCTGCCCTTTTCCCGTGCTTCGTTAATTAGTTTTTGAGGAAGTTGAGATTTTCGGTCCTCAGGCAAGTAAAAAGTCTCAATATGTCTGCCTACGATCTCGTCTTCCCTGTAACCTTTTATCTTTTCGGCACCTTTATTCCAATTTAATATTTTTCCAGTTGTGTCGAGTAGCAAAATTGCATAATCCTGGACTTCTTCCGTCATCCTTTGGAAACGCTCCTCACTTTGTTTAAGTTCTTCGTTTTTCTTTTTGAGATTCCGAGTCCTTTCGGCTACTTTCTTTTCGAGAATCATAGCTTGCACTTTATGATCGGTTATGTCACGTACAGTACCAAAGATTTTAGTTGGATTTTGTCCTTCGCGAATAATTGTTCCATTGATCCGTAGCCAAATCACCGAACTGTTTGGCCTAATAAATCGGGCTTCATAAAATAGAACACCGGTGTCCAAGGCAATACGCAATGCCGTATCACGGATTGGACGGTCCTCATCGTAAATGAGCTTCAGGAAATCAGTCTGTTTTAAATTCAGCATTCCGGGATAACCGAATATATCGGCAAACCTGTCGGAATAGATGAATTCACTGGTATTCAGGTTAAGTTCAAATGTTCCGATTTCGGCGGCATCGATCGCAAGTTTATTCCGGGTTTCACTATCCTGAATTTTTTGACGGACCTCGACGTACTCGGTGATATCGTCTGCCAGTGCCATTATTCCGGTTATGGCATTATTCTCATCGCGCAGCGCCTTGTAAATAAATTTAACGTAAAATTTCTCGGAAACCCCGTTTCTGGTAAGCTCCATCAACCGTTCATTTGCAATGTAGGGAACGCCGGTTCTGTAAACCTGCTGCAATATCTCTTCGAACCCCTGCCCTTTAGCATCAGGCATTGCTTCAAATATTGGTTTTCCGAGTAGCTGATCGGTCCCCCTCCCCCACAATTCTACCATCTTCTCATTTACGGTCTCAATTATAAAATCGGTTCCACGCAAAATTGAAATCGCAATTGGCGCCTGTAAAAACAGGTCTTTTAGTTGTTTGTCGTAATGTCGTTGGGTCCTAGCGGCTTTGATTTGCGCGACATTGGTAAGTGCTGAAGTCAATTGTTCACCAATGAGGTGAAAGAAACCAATATAGTTGCTGCCCGGTTCACGATATGGATTTAACCCGATGCAAAGCAGCGCAAACGGATGCAGTTGATTGTACTGGATAATGGGCAACAGCAACAAACAATGAGGGGAATTGTCCCAAAATCGCTTTGGCGCAACACCAAACCGTGTCGCAATATCGTCAATCATTACCGCTTTTCCGGTTGAAAGCGCCTGTTGGAACTCGGGAAACTTTTCGCTATACTTCGACAGATCAATTACAGGTTCGGAAATTTCCGCAGGCAAATCGCCCGGTACTTTCTGTACCAGTTTAAGTTCTTTTCCATCATCGGAAACTTCATACATTATGCTAAACGGAAAATCTTTGGGATTGGCTTCAAATATCTCAAATGCAGCTGCATAGACTTTAGAACGGCTACGCAGATGTACTATGTTTTTGGAGAGCTCCCGCATGATATGCATTTGAC
>JAEYZX010000165.1 GCA_023427845.1 Bacteroidota bacterium | reverse complement strand
TTACCAGGATGAAAACCTGGCGTCCTAACCCCTAGACGAACGGACCGTGGTTTGCTCAATTCTTGTAGCCCGTGGGGAAATCGCACCCCCCTTACCAGGATGAAAACCTGGCGTCCTAACCGATAGACGAACGGGCCTTGCTTGTTGAATGCGGATGCAAAAATACAACTATTTTTTATTCGCACAATAGCAACCTGTTATTTTTTCGTTTTTTTTCAATACGCCTTCGCAAACAATACACGGCCGATTGATGGGCGGCCCGTATAAACGCAGTTGCCAGGTACTTCTACCCTGTTGAGTGCAATGCATCTGATTGTAGCTTTCGTGAGTTCTTTGATCTTTTCCTCGGTTTCCGGCGTGCCGTCCCAATGCGCGGAAAGAAATCCGCCTTTGGATTCGAGCACTTCTTTGAATTCCTCAAAGCTGTCGACTTCAGTGATATGCGAATTACGATATTCAAGCGCTTTATTGAACAAATCTTTTTGAATTTGATCAAGGAGTTCGCTGACGTGATTGACGATGCCGTCTTTCAGCACGATTTCTTTTGTAAAAGTATCGCGGCGTGCCACCTCAAATGTTCCGTTTTCAAGGTCCTTAGGTCCGATTGCGATACGCACCGGAACGCCTTTCAGTTCGTACTCGTTGAATTTAAATCCGGGTTTTTGTGTTGTCCGATCGTCATATTTCACTGAAATATTACGTTTTCTGAACTGTGAAACCAATGTATGGGCAACTTCATGTATCTCGGCCAACTGTTCGTCGGTTTTGTGAATTGGTACGATTACGACCTGTATTGGCGCCAAATTTGGAGGCAACACCAAACCCTTGTCGTCTGAATGCGTCATCACGAGCGCACCCATCAACCGCGTTGAAACGCCCCATGACGTTCCCCATACGTAGTCCTGTTTCCCTTCGGCATTTGCGAATTTGACATCGAACGCCTTTGCAAAGTTCTGTCCTAAAAAGTGTGAAGTTCCTGCCTGCAATGCCTTACCATCCTGCATCAATGCCTCAATGCAGTAGGTCTCCTCAGCACCGGCAAAACGTTCGGTCTCGGTCTTGATCCCTTTGATTACCGGAATCGCCATAAAATTCTCGGCAAATTCAGCATATACATTCATCATTTGCTCCGACTCGGCTATCGCTTCGGCTTTCGTGGCATGGGCGGTATGACCTTCCTGCCATAAGAATTCGGCGGTGCGCAGGAATAACCTGGTCCGCATTTCCCAACGCACAACATTTGCCCACTGATTGATCAAAAGCGGCAAATCGCGGTAAGATTGCACCCAGCCTTTGTAGGTTGACCAGATAATTGCTTCGCTTGTAGGGCGAACAATCAGCTCCTCTTCGAGTTTGGCATTCGGGTCGACCATAAGTTTCCCCGATTTATCGGGATCGTTTTTCAAACGATAATGTGTGACTATGGCGCACTCTTTTGCAAATCCTTCAGCATTTTTTTCTTCGGCCTCAAACATGCTCTTAGGGACGAATAGCGGGAAATAGGCGTTTTGGTGCCCTGTTTCCTTAAACATCCGGTCAAGTTCGGCCTGCATTTTTTCCCATATTGCATAGCCGTAGGGTTTAATGACCATACAACCACGCACGCCTGAATTCTCAGCAAGATCTGCCTTTACAACCAGTTCATTGTACCACTTCGAATAATCTTCCGATCGCGTTGTTAAGTTCTTACTCATTATGAATGTTTTGGCATAAAAATTGTTTCATTTTATTTAACTAAAATAGTTCCGCAAAACTAACTATTTTTGTAATGTCCATCACCATAAAAAAGCCAGATATGAAAACTTATTATTTATTCACCAACCCTAAAATCCGCTATTCTGTAGTTGGATTTGTGGCGATTTTGATGTCGTCGTGCGGGTCTTATCAGAATACTTCTTACAACGATAATGACGGCATCTACGACAACGGACAACGTCGAACCGAGGTCGCCAGGTCCGGCTCTGACACAAACGGATATAAAGAATACTTTGTTGCCCTTCAGGAAGATAACGCCGAAATTTTTACCGACGTTGAAAATTACAGCACCCCGGGCGATTCGACGCAGACTACCGAAGAACGAGGCTATGCAACAGGCTACGCCGCATGGGGCAGCGATTCAAATAATGTAACGGTAAATGTTTACGACAATTCATGGGGTTATTCGCCATGGAACTACTGGTATGGCCCGTCTTACGGATGGGGATGGGGATGGAACACCGGCTGGGGCTGGGGTTATCCGGGTATTTCATTTGGCTGGGGATGGAACAATTGGTACGGACCCGGTTACTATGGCTGGGGCTACCCTGCCTACTATGGCCACAGTTGGTACAACCACCACCATCACCACCACTATGCACATAACAGCGGAATTCGCGGGGTTCGTAACGAAATGTACGGAAACCGAAGTAACGTAGGCCGACGTTATAACTCACAAGGCACGCGCAGCACTTCGTATTCTACTACAAACCCGCGACGCAGCACCATCACTAATGGAACGCGAAGCGCACAATACAACAATGGAACGCGTAGCACGCAGTATAATAACTCGGGTACTCGTTCGACTACCATCCGCAATAACAGCGGAACCCGTTCGAACTATACTCCAAGTACGCGATCAACTTCTAGAAGCAGCAATTATGCACCGTCAACGCGCAGTTCATCCTCCGGCTATTCAGGTGGAGGGCGGTCTTACGGTGGCGGCGGAAGGTCATCAGGCGGCCGACGATAATTAATTGAAAAATCATATAATACCTATGTTACTGACATCACTGTTTTTGGCATAGGTATTTTTTTAACCTAAATAAAAAAATGAAAAAGTATTTACTAATAGTCGTGGCGGGATTATCGATATCTGCTGCACATTCACAGGAAATTTCGACAGTTGATGCCATCCGTTATTCACAACAGGATTTTAGCGGGACTTCACGCTTCAGGGCAATGGGAGGCGCATTCGGGGCTCTTGGCGGCGATTTGTCGGCAATAAGCGTCAACCCTGCAGGATCGGCGGTTTTCGTCAACAACCAGTTTGGCGCGACGATTGGCGTTTATAATACAAAAACCGATTCCGATTATTTCGGGACATCGACATCTGAAAACGACAGTTCTTTCGATTTTGGTCAGGCAGGTGCGGTATTCGTTTTCGATACCGATGCGGATAACACCGGATGGCGAAAGGTGACTCTAGCCGTAACTTATGAGAATCAGTTATTAGACAACACGCTGTTTTCGGCCGGAACAAATCCGACTAATTCAGTTGCGAATTACTTTCTGAATTTTGCGAATATGGATGGTGGTGTTCCGTTAAATCAACTTGAAAACTCATTTTACGAGGATTTCGGTTTCGGCGGACAACAGGCGTATCTCGGTTACCAGGGATACGTGATTAATCCGACTACCGGAGCTCCCGAAAATACTTCCTATTTTTCGAATATTCCGACAGGCGGAAATTACTTTCATGAAAATATTGTAGAGTCATCCGGTTATAATGGCAAAGTAACATTCAATGCCGCAACACAATATGGCGACAAATTCTATTTCGGTTTGAACCTGAACTCGCATTTCACCGATTACCGCCAGGTTTCGAGCATTTTCGAAAGCAATACAAACGATCCTGATGCCGGTTTGCAACGAGTGCGATTTACAAACGAATTGTATACGTACGGAAGCGGATTCTCATTCGGACTTGGAACGATTGCAAAAGTGACTCCTGAAATCAGACTCGGACTTTCCTATGAATCGCCAACGTGGTTTAGATTATACGACGAACTTTCACAAAGCATCCGCTCGGTAATCACTGATGGAACTAACGAACAGGATGTCGTGGTAAATCCCGGAATCATCAACGTGTATGACGGATATCGCTTACAGACACCCGGCAAATTCACGGGAAGTTTTGCGTATGTTTTTGGAACTAAAGGTTTGATCAGCGTTGATTATGCGTTGAAAGATTACAGCAACACTAAATTCGGACCGAACAGCGATTACCGTTCGCTCAACAACGAAATGTCGAATACGTTGGCAACTACGAGTGAAATCCGCGTTGGTGCCGAGTACAGAATCAAAGAATTCAGTCTGCGCGGTGGGTACAGATATTCTCAGAGCCCGTATGAAAACACAAGGGTCATGGGCGACCTGAATGGAATATCGGCCGGTATCGGTTATAATTTTGGCGGTACGAAGCTCGATCTTGCCTACTCCTATTCGCAGCGCGACTATCAGCAGGCATTCCTGACCTCGGGATTGACCGACAGCGCCAATTTCAGCGCAGTGAACAACAATGTATCGCTGACGTTGCTTTTTGATCTATAACAAACAGCAGCACCCGGGTTGCAGGTCAGCTGCGGCAAGCTGGATTGTCAAATAAAAACTCCGCTATAATTGAAGCGGAGTTTTTTTTTAGCCCGATGATTTGAAATTAAAAGGAGGACAACCAGCGGCTGTCAGGTATTGCGTGAATCATAATTTAAATTCACTGTAATAATCTACAATTGCATTTTTTAGCCCCGATGAGAGCGGCATCCTTTTGGGCGCGCCGTGAGCCGATCAGGCGAAACAAGCGCCCAGAAGATACAGCGGACAGCGGGATTAGCTTCACAAAAAAATAATAACGGTACCTCCACACCAAATAAAAACCGTAATTTTGCAGGCCAATTCAAAAAAGGAATGAGAACTAAGTCGCTAAAAAAGAACAAGATAAACGTGATCACTTTAGGGTGCTCCAAAAACGTATATGACAGTGAGGTGCTGATGGGCCAGTTGCGCGCGAGCGGAAAAGAGGTGCAGCACGAGGCGCCGGCAGCCGAGGAAGGAAACATTATCGTGATCAATACGTGCGGGTTCATCGACAATGCAAAGGCCGAATCGGTCAACATGATTTTGGAATATGCCGATAAAAAGGAACGCGGACTCGTGGATAAAGTGTTCGTTACCGGATGTTTATCGGAGCGTTACCGTCCGGATCTTGAGGCTGAAATCCCGAATGTGGATCAATTTTTTGGAACGACAGAACTACCGTTACTTCTGAAAGCACTGGGCGCCGATTACAAACACGAACTTCTTGGCGAGCGATTGACGACAACACCTAAAAATTACGCCTACCTGAAAATCGCCGAAGGTTGCGACCGCCCATGTTCGTTTTGTGCGATTCCGCTTATGCGTGGAAAACACGTATCGCAACCGATCGAAAAATTGGTGAAGGAAGCTGAAGGTTTGGCAAAAAATGGCGTCAAAGAACTGATTCTGATTGCGCAGGATTTGACGTATTACGGACTCGATTTATATAAAAAACGCAATCTTGCAGAACTGCTCGAAAACCTGGTAAAGGTTGAAGGAATTGAGTGGATTCGGCTGCATTATGCTTTTCCTACCGGTTTCCCGATGGATGTTTTGGAACTGATGAAACGCGAGCCAAAAATCTGTAATTATATCGACATTCCGCTTCAGCACATTTCGGATTCGATCTTAAAATCGATGCGCCGTGGAACTACACATGCAAAAACCACAAAATTGCTTCAGGATTTCAGGACCATGGTTCCGGGAATTGCAATACGGACTACACTGATTGTGGGATATCCGGGCGAGACCGAAGACGATTTTCAAATCATGAAGCAATGGGTGCAGGACATGCGTTTTGAGCGTTTGGGATGCTTTGCCTATTCGCATGAAGAAAATACGCATGCGTATCTTTTGGAAGATAATGTCCCGGCCGAAGTAAAACAGCAACGTGCCAATGAAATCATGGAAATCCAGTCGCAGATTTCATTTGAACTGAACCAGGAAAAAATCGGTCAGGTTTTTAAATGCATCATTGACCGAAAGGAAGGTCAGTATTTTGTGGGCCGAACCGAATTCGACAGCCCTGATGTAGACAACGAAGTTCTGATCGATGCGTCAAAACAATATTTGAAAACAGGGGAATTTGTCAATATTAAGATTACCGATGCAACTGAGTTTGACTTGTATGGCGAAGCGGTAATGGACGAAGAGCACAAACATTTAGAAGCCAGAAGTCAGGTTGTTGGATAGTCATACTGTAGATTCGCCAAGCGTTATCTGCTATTAATTTCTAACTAAAAAAATCCCGCCTCTAAAGAAGCGGGATTCTTATTTTTAATAATGGACAGTCTAAAAGTCTGTCGTCTAAAGGTCTGTAATCTAAAAGTCAACCAGCATAAAAAAAATCCCGCCTCCAAAAAAGCGGGTTTCTTATTTTAAAAATGAACAGTCTATAAGTCTGTCGTCTAACGGTCTGTGATCTAAAAGTCCACCAGCCTAAAAAAAAATCCCGCCTCTAAAAAAACGGGATTCTTATTTTAATAATGAACAGTCTAAAAATCTGTCGTCTAACGGTCTGTGATCTAAAAGTCCACCAGCATAAAAAAAATCCCGCCTCTAAAAAAGCGGGATTCTTATTTTAATAATGAACAGTCTGTAAGTCTGTCGTCTAAAAGTCTAATAGTCTTATCCTTTTGGTGCTTCGTCGGCCAAAACATTTCCTTTGATTGTAAGTACTTTTGTTGGCGATCCTGCAGCGTTTGTGGTAAGCGTAACCGTTTTGTTGAATGGCCCTACCCTGTCGGTTGAATATTTCACGCCGATTTTTCCCTTTCCTCCAGGTGGAATTGGCTCTTTAGGATACGACGGTACCGTACAACCGCATGATCCCTGTGCGTTGGTGATGATTAGCGGTTTGTTTCCATTGTTGGTAAACACGAACTCACGCGTTCCGTCGGAATTCTTAGCGATCGTACCATAATCGATAACGTCGCTTTCCATTAAAATTCCGGCACCTTCAACACGCGCCTCTACTTTGGTTGATTTTTTTGCTGTTTGAGCATTTGAAGTTGCAGTCATTCCGACCGCCAATAGTACGAATAATGCTATTTTTTTCATTGTTTTAAATTTAAGTTTTAAATTCTGGTTGTTTGCAGATTCAAATTTAATTGCTATCCGTCATTAATCATGTTAAGCGGTTTCAAACGTTTGTTAATGACTTGTTAATCGCTTTATCGACCATATTTTTTGATTAATATTACGGGAAATTCCCCACTTTGAAATTCAACAGATTAAATAGCATTATTGTCCTCGGACTCATAGCAATCACAGGAATACTTATTGCACAACTGCTCTGGACGCGGCAGGCCTATTCGATTGAGGAAAAGAAATTCAGTCAGAAGGTCCATATTGCGCTACTTGCGGTCGCGAAAAAACTATACGAGGGAACCAACCACGAACTCCCATCACAAAATCCGGTTGTCAAACTTTCGAACGATTACTATATCGTGAACGTCAACAATGACTTTGAACCTGAAATTTTGGAGTTTTACCTTCGATCGGAATTCGAAAGGATGGAAATCCAGACCGATTTCGAATATGCGATGTACAATTGCCAGACCGATGATATGGTGTATGGCAACTATGTTTCGCTCGACGAAGCCACAAAGGACAGCACGGTTTATTTTCCAAAGCACGAAAACCTCGTTTATTATTTTGCGATCCGGTTTCCAAATGAAACATCGTACCTGTTCAGTTCACTCAGATTTTGGTTCATACTCTCATTCGCTTTATTAATCATCCTGGTAATCTATGTGTATTCGATTTTCACTATTCTTCAGCAAAAGAAATATTCCGAATTGCAGCGTGATTTCATCAACAATATGACGCATGAGTTCAAAACGCCGCTGTCTTCCATTTTGCTGGCGTCGAATTATTTGGTAAAGCAAGATAAAATCAAATCGGATGATAAACTCGAGAAGTATTCGAATATCATTATTTCGCAGTCGAACAAACTCAACAGCCACATCGAAAAAATCCTGAATATAGCTAAATCGGACAATTCGCCGATGAAACTCAGCAAAAAGCCGGTGGAAATAATTCCTGTGCTGAATGATGTGAGCGAAAATATCCGGCTTAAACATTCCGATGCCGAAATTACAATAACTGCCGAGCGCGACTTTACAATCGAAGCCGACGCATTTCACTTTACGAACATCGTCTACAACCTGATCGATAATTCGATAAAATACTGCGATGGCCGGCCACTCATTCTAATCCGACTGTCGACCGAAAACAATAAACTAAAAATGGAATTTATCGATAACGGAATCGGCGTGCCGCAGAAAAAGCTTTCCGATATTTTTGATAAATTCTACCGTATTCCGAGTGCGAAAAGCAATGAAGTCAATGGTTTCGGCCTCGGACTCTACTATGTCAAAAAAATATGCCTGCTTCACGGCTGGAAAATCAATGCCACAAACAACAGTGATATAGGGTTAACAATTACCATTTCCATACCTAATTTTACATGAGCCAATATAAAATCTTATATGCAGAAGACGATGAAACCCTTGCGTTTCTGACAAAAGACAACCTCGAACAAAACGGATACGAAGTGACCCACTGTGCCGATGGCGAAGTTTGCATGACGGAATTCCAAAGCAATCAATACGACATCTGCATCCTCGACATTATGTTGCCCCGGAAGGACGGTTTTGAACTGGCGTCTGAAATCCGCGCTGCCAATAATGAAATTCCGATTATATTTCTTTCGGCAAAAACACTCAAAGAAGACCGGATTAAAGGGTTGCGGCTTGGCGCCGATGATTATCTGGTGAAACCTTTCAGCATCGAAGAGCTGTTGCTGAAAATTGAAATATTCCTTAAACGATCACAGAAAATGGCTCCTGCCAATAATCCGATTTACGTCGTTGGCAAGTTCCAATTCAATTCGCATAACTACGAACTTACATCAGGCGCTGAAAAAATAACGCTAACGCAACGCGAATCGGAATTGCTCAAATTATTCCTCGACAACAAAAATGTCGTGCTCAAACGCGAGCAGATACTCAAAAAACTTTGGGGCGACGATGATTATTTTATGGGACGAAGCCTCGACGTTTTCATATCGAGGCTCCGAAAAATACTTGCGAATGAGGAAGGACTATCAATTGAGAACCTTCACGGAATAGGATTCCGCTTTACTCAAAATTAAAGCGGGATATTGCCGTGTTTGCGCATCGGCAAATCGCTGACTTTGTTCTCAAGCATACTGAACGCCTTGATCAGTTTTCGACGCGTATCCTTTGGTTCTATGACCTCGTCGATAAATCCGCGTTGCGCCGCTGTATACGGATTTGCAAACAGATCGGCGTACTCGGCTTCCTTTTCCAATAGTTTTGCTTCGGGATCGTCGGCTTTGCTGATTTCCTTCTTGAATATGATCTCGCTTGCGCCTTTCGCTCCCATTACGGCAATCTCGGCACTTGGCCACGCAAAATTCATATCGGCACCAATGTGTTTAGAGTTCATAACGTCGTAAGCGCCACCGTAAGCTTTTCGCGTAATTACCGTTACACGCGGAACTGTCGCATCGCTTAAAGCGTACAATAATTTGGCACCATGCACAATAATTCCGTTCCATTCCTGATCGGTCCCGGGAAGGAACCCCGGAACGTCGACCAACACCAAGAGCGGAATATTGAAACAGTCGCAAAATCGCGTGAAACGTGCGGCTTTTATTGACGAATCAACATCCAATACACCGGCAAGGAACATGGGCTGATTCGCGACAATCCCGATACTTCGACCACCCAGTCGCGCAAATCCGACAATTATGTTTTCGGCAAAATTTTTATGGATTTCATAAAATGAATCTTCATCGATGATCCCACTTATCACCGAGTGCATGTCGTAGGGTTTATTCGGATTATCCGGAATGATGTCTGACAGCTGCTCGCGAATTTCATCGCCGAGTTTGTAATCAAATTTTAGCGGAGTTTCCTTGTTGCTTTGCGGAAGATAGCTCAGCAGTTTTTTGATGTCATCAAGGCACGTTACGTCATTTGACGATGTGATATGCGCAACTCCGGATTTTGTGGAATGTGTACTAGCCCCGCCGAGCTGTTCGCTTGTCACGGTTTCATTCGTAACGGTTTTTACTACATTCGGACCGGTTACGAACATATAGCTTGTTCCCTCGACCATCATCGTAAAATCGGTCATCGCAGGTGAATACACCGCACCTCCGGCACACGGACCCATAATGGCCGATATCTGTGGAATGACTCCGGATGAACGTACGTTTCTATAAAAAATATCGGCATAACCACCAAGCGACCGTACGCCTTCCTGAATCCGGGCGCCGCCTGAGTCGTTCAATCCGATCATCGGTGCACCGGTTTTGATTGCCATATCCATGACTTTGCAGATTTTCTCGGCATGTGTTTCCGACAGCGCACCACCAAAAACGGTAAAATCCTGCGCAAAAATGTACACAAGTCGGCCGTTGATGGTGCCGTAACCCGTGATCACACCGTCGCCATAATAAAGTTCTTTCTGCATCCCGAACTCGGTTGTGCGGTGGGTGACCAGCATTCCGATTTCCTCGAACGATCCTTCGTCAAGCAGATAGTCGACCCGTTCCCGAGCGGTCAGTTTTTTCTTTTCGTGTTGTTTATCGATACGGTGTTGCCCACCGCCCAAACGGGCTTGTGCAATTTTTTCGTTTAATGCTTTTATTTTTGATTCCATTACTATTGGATTGGTAATCTCACGATTTTTTGATCTTCAAAATATTTTTTCAATGCTACGAGTGCAGCAATCTCGGCTTCTTTCGAAAATTGTTCTTTGAGCTTTTCGGCATCGTAGTACTTTTTTACGAAATGCGTATCGAAATTCCCCGAGCGAAACGCTTCATGCCCAACAACGAATTTTCCAAATGGCAAAGTGGTCTGTACGCCTTCAACTTTATAATCATCAATTGCCGACTCCATGAGCTGGATTGCCTCCTCGCGTGTTTTTCCGTAGGTGATCAGTTTGGAAAGCATCGGATCATAGT
>JAEYZX010000163.1 GCA_023427845.1 Bacteroidota bacterium | reverse complement strand
TAGTTTGCCTGTACCTTCCTAATGGCAATCCGGCCCCGGGCCCAAAGTTCGATTATAAACTAAGATGGTTCAGCCGACTTACAACCCGGGCGAAGGCGCTGATCGAATTTAAAATCCCGGTGATTCTTATAGGCGATTTTAATGTTATGCCAACCGAGATCGATGTCTATAAACCCGAACGCTGGGAAAAAGATGCGCTTTTTCGTCCTGAAGTCCGCGCGGCTTTTCACAATCTGATAGGCCAGGGTTGGACCGACGCATTACGCAAGTTATATCCCGATCAGCGGATCTATACCTTTTGGGATTACTTTCGCAACGCCTATAATCGCGACGCCGGACTCCGAATCGATCATTTTCTTTTGAGTCCGACTCTTGTGGAAAGGTTGCTTAAAGGCGGAGTTGACCGGGAAGTACGCGGCTGGGAAAAAACCAGCGACCATGCGCCGGTATGGATAGAACTATCAGACAAGTAACTTCTGAAGTTGCTCAATCAGACCTACTTGCGCCGGATTGACTTTCTTTACTGCTGTTTCAAAAGTAAACCATTCGCCGCGATCGACTTCGGGAAAACGCTTAATTTTTCCGGATTTAGGCGGCCATTCCATTTCGAATTCATTGCTTGTGATAGTTGCTGCATCAATATCCGACTGTAGTGCCCATGCATGTATCAATTTACCGGATTTAAGTTTTACCGGATTCAACTCGATGAAATTTCCTGAAAGCATCGTTCCTGTTTCTTCCTGAAACTCGCGTTTTGCAGCCTCAAGGGGATTTTCACCATCGGGATATTCGCCTTTAGGAATCGACCAGCTTCCCAGGTCTTTATTTTTCCAGAATGGCCCACCGGGATGGACGAGGAAAATTTCCAACTGATTGTTGACAGATTTAAAAAGGAGTATGCCCGCACTTTTTTTCACGGAACGATGCGTCTTCCGAAATTTATAAGGATATACGGCTTCATGTTACCTGTAGTTTTGGAAAGCAAATTCCCGCGTGCGTCCACAATCAGCAGTGTCGGGTAGCTTTTAACATTGTAAGAGCGCATTATTTTGGCGCCTTCCGGAGTTTCGCCGTCAACCGCAACATTGATGAAATTTTTATTGAAATATTTACCTGCTTCTTCGCTTTTGAACGCACCGCGTTTCAATTGTTTGCATTGGCCGCACCATTTTGCATACAGATATACGAATACAGGCTTCTTTTCGGTTTCGGCTTTTTTCAGACCTTCTTTCCAATTGCCATCAAAGAAGTCAATTCCGCGACGCTGATCTGTCGAGAATCCCGTTTGTGCAACCGAGGCAACAACAGCCAGCACAAGGCCAATCGTCTTAATTCGCATGGTTCCAGCAATAATATTGTCCATTGATTTTCCTGATGGTGATTAGCGGATAAATGCAATTGCCCGGTTTTTCGTCTTTTGACCGAAGCATATTGCAAATGCGGATCGTATTTTCACAACGTTCGTGTTCGGCCACGAAGTAAGTGAAATCCCAATTATAAGTTTGCGATTCGACCAGTGTCTCGTAATAATCATTGATGATCACCTCCCTTATAATCGGTAAAAGCGAATCAAGGTCGCCGCACCGTGTACTTGCATGTTCAGGCAGCCGATGGCGTTTATTTCCGATTTGTCTCGATGGTTTCAGATTCTTTTTTATGTAGTTTCCGATATCGAGCAGCACCTCGTTGTCGAGTTTTCGGAATACGATTTCGTAGCGGTCACAACGGAAATTCTTCCATGAGCCAAAATCGTTTTTTACAAAGAAGGTTTTTATTTTTTGTATTAAAGTCATCGCATTTACTTCAGCTAAATATAGTAATTCGGCATCAATGTTTCTAATGGAACAAAAAAAGGAATGAAATATTATGACGTGCCGGTTTTGCTCTGTTGGTAATTTCTTATATAATGGATTTCAGACAAGAATCAAAATTTAACAACAACTAATCCAATACAATTATGATTTTTTTAATATTTTTGGAGAAGTAACAATACTTTTATGAAAAAATATTACGCATTCGCACTTTCTTTATCGATTCTATTTCTTTTCGTCATCTATTCGTGTTCTTCTTCAGAAGATGAAACTTATGTTCCCACACCGCCAACCTCACCTGTAACTGTTGATTTGACACAAGTACCATACCCAAAATTATCGGACTATAAATTTTTCGAAGGCGCGCTGAAAGATCAGGTACCGGCATTAAACGTATTGCCGTATGAACCTGCAAGCTCGCTGTTTTCGGATTACGCATTAAAAAAACGTTTCGTTTGGATGCCTGAAGGAACGAAGGCTCAGTACAGCAGCGACGGAACAATACTCGAACTGCCTGTGGGTGCAGCCCTTATCAAGACATTCTACTACAACAATGTCCAGCCAGGAAATACCACGCGGATAATTGAAACAAGGGTCATGATCCGAAAATCGGATGGTTGGATTTTTGCGGAGTACGTGTGGAACGATGAGCAGACTGAGGCGCTGTATGACATGAATGGCAGCTTTACGCCGATTTCGTGGAAGGATGAAAACGAAGTGATAAAAAGCACCGATTACCGGATACCATCCGAGGCCGAGTGTATTGTTTGCCATAAAAGCAGTCAATTGATAGATAATGCCGTGGTTACGACGAATATTCCGATCGGCATCAAGCCGCAAAGCATGAACTTTAATTATGAATATGCAGATGGAGCAAAAAACCAGCTGACAAAATGGATAGAGGAAGGCTATCTGGAAGGAGGATTTGCATTACCATCAGAAAGCAATACGGTTGTAGATTACAAGGACATGACCAAATCCCTCGATGTCAGGGCGCGGTCCTATGTCGATATCAATTGCGCGCATTGCCACACGGCAGACAGACATTGCGATTACCGGCCAATGCGGTTTGCATTCAGCGAAACTGCAGGAAATGGCGCCAACATGGGCGTGTGTGTCGATACCGAAGATATGCAGGGGTTTCCTTCTGAACTCAGCAAGATTGTAACTCCCGAAAGTACCGATCATTCGATGTTGTATTTCAGGATGAATACGACTAACGAAATGTATAGAATGCCGCTGCATGGGCGAACAGTTATCCATACCGAGGGTATTTCACTGATGCGCGATTGGATCAATTCATTACATCAATGTGATTAACTAGAACTACTAAATTAAGATCATATGAACGTAAAATTTTACAAAAAACTTTGTGGAGTCACTTCCGGGGTGAACATACATTTGCTATGGCTTGCTATTTTCGGCATGACTACACACTATGCGACAGCGCAAAACAGCTGTGCCGTCGCGGTCCCGGTCACTGCAGGAACGTATACCGTAGGAACGATAAACGGCATCAACCTGCCGAGCGCTTGTTCAAATGCGTCGATGGCCGAATGGTATGTGTATACACCAACGGCAAATTATAGCATTACCGTATCGTCTGATCTGACACAGAACATTTGCAAGGATACGCACTTCCAGGTGTATACAGGTACTTGCGCCGGATTGACCTGCTATGTGGGTGATGATGATTCCGGGGTACTTACGTGCAGTTCAGGAACTTCATATTTATCGAAAAAAACATTTGATGTATTCGCAGGCACGACCTATTATATTGCGTGGGACAACAAATGGAGCACAGCGGGATTTGATTTTCAGATTACCGAAGCGCCGTATGTTCCGAGTCCGTGTGCAACAGCGACTTTAATAACCGCAGGATTGACGACCGTTCCGGCGATCGATGGGTCAAATATTACAACCACGTGTTCAAGCGCGTCGTCTGCAAAATGGTATCGTTATATGCCAACCACCGCGGCACATGTGACAATCACTTCCGATTTACCGCAAAATTTATGTAAGGATACCAATTTCAGTGTGTATACCGGGTCTTGCAGCGGTACGCTGACATGCGTTGCCAGCGATGACAATTCCGGCGTCCTTGCCTGTAACTTCGGCAACACAGACTCTTTATTGTCCAAAAAGACATTCGAAGTCGTGGCAGGTAACATCTATTATATCGTTTGGGATAACCGTTGGAGCGCGGCCGGTTTTGATTTTGAACTCATTGAAGAGGAAATTGTCGTACCTGTCAATTATACTGCGACAACAATGTCAGATATTACCGGTTCGTTCAAAATGTGCATAGTAGATATGAATGGCGATGGAAAAGATGATATTGCGACAGTCTCATCCAACAATCTTCGCGTACTTTACCAACAACCCGCCGGGACCTTCAGCGTGACTGATTTTCCGATCAGCGGAACCAGTCAAATGCCTTCATGGAGCATGGCTGCAGGCGATTATAACCGTGACGGCTATACCGATTTGATGTTGGGTGCAGGAAGCGGGCTCTCATTTTGGCAATCGAATGCAACCGGGACCGCTTATTCAAGTATTACACCGGGTCAGTACGTATTCTGTCAGCGTACAAATTTCGTAGATATTAATTCAGATGGGCATCTTGACGCATTCTCCTGTCATGATGTGGATCCGAATGTTTATTATCTGAACAACGGTTCTGGAGGTTTTACTTATTATCAATCGGGTGTAACTCCGGGCGCGATGTCGTTGGGAATTACTCCGAGTGGCGGGAACTATGCTTCCATATGGACCGATTTCGATAACGATCAAGATGTCGATTTGTTTATATCGAAATGCTCAGGACCGCCGTGCGAGCTTCATCGCAATAACGGAAATGGTACGTTCAGCGATATATCGGCAGTTTCGCAAATCAATGTCACACCGGTTCAGTCGTGGTCGTCGGCTGTTGCCGATTTTGATAATGACGGCGATATGGATGTATTGATCGGGTCGAATGGTGGCACTAATTCGATGTTTTTCAGAAATAATCTCGATACGTCAAACGAAGCTTTTACCAATATTTCGGCAGGTTCCGGATGGGATACCGATGAAACGACAAACAGGGATTATGTTGCCTACGATTTCGACAATGACGGATTTGTGGATGTTCTAAGCAGTGCAGGACGGATTATGTTCAATCAAGGCGACAATTCATTTTTGTCTACAAGCTACCCGGGACTATCAGTAGGTGCGGTCGGCGATCTGAATCACGACGGATTTCTTGATATCCAAAATGGGACGACAATCCGATTTGCAGTCCCGAACGACAACAACTGGTTTGCCGTTACGCTTCAGGGAATCGAAAGCAATATCGATGGTATAGGCGCAAGGGTTGAAATCCACGGGCCATGGGGAATTCAGATTCGCGACATCAGGAGTGGTGAAGGATTCGGTTATATGAGCACGCTGAATGCTCACTTTGGCTTAGGACAGGCCGATACTATTGATTCTGTTGTGATAAAATGGCCGTCAGGCGCAATTGATACCATTGAAGATCCTGCAATCAATCAATATCTTAATATTATAGAAGGCTCGACATTGGCTACAAATAATGTTGCGGCGAAGTTTTTCTCGTTGTATCCAAATCCGGCAACAGATATGCTGTATATTAAAATGGCAGACAATATGGCCGAAGTGGACTCGGCTGAAATCTATGATTTGGCCGGCCGTTTGGTGTTGAGCGCAGATGCACCGGGGGAAGCAATTTCAGTTAAGGGGTTGTCGACGGGAACGTACATGCTTTTGCTGAAAACCGTTAACGGCGAGAAATATTCGCAGAAGTTTATCAAAAATTAAATTCACTTTTTTATTGAAAAGTCCCGCTTCGTGCGGGATTTTTATTTTATAAGATAATTACCTTGCATCGGCAGGATCAGGCTTTAGCACAATTTTTATTTGTTTGCGCGTAATGAGATCACCTACCAAAAACGCCTGCGTAGTATGTTGATAGGATTTAAAATAAAGCGAATCGGTTGTCTGAGCTTTAATCCTAAAGCGTCCGGTGCTGTCGGTACGCACAACATATTTAGGATTTTGGTAGATTCGGAGATATTTAGGCCGATTCTCTTTTGGGTGTGCCATCAATTTTGACAACGTATCGTTCACAACGATCTCAATCGAATTTAAGCCCTTGGAAGTATCGGTAGCAAATCCTTGAACTGTTACCTGCTGTGCTTTCGCCAATGTAACTGTAAGCAGAACGGCCGTTAAAAGTATTTTACGCTTCATCTTTATGTGGTTTTCCAAAATAAGTTATCCTATCGCGCTACTACACGCAATATTGTTGCCAAACGTTCTGAAATCGACAAAGAATATATCAGCAGTAATTCAACTTCAAATAAAATCAGCAATCAATTGAATCAAGGATAGATCATCAGGAACACAAATGCAAATAAATTCACCAGCAGCACAACTCCGTAAACAATATTCGATTTCCCACTGCTTAAGGATAACATCACCGTAAATACCGATAATGCTAAGAGCACAATCGATTTAATATCAAGGCCTAAAATAATCGGCATGCCCATCATTACGCAAACGACGGCAACGGCCGGAATGGTTAACCCAATACTTGCAAGTGCCGATCCCAAAGCTAGATTAATACTGGTTTGCAGCCGGTTTCTTCGTGCGGCTATGATTGCCGCGATTGCTTCGGGAAGCAGGATTATTGCCGCAATTACAACACCGACCAGGCTTTTAGGCAAACTGTTTCTGGTAATGATGCTTTCGATGGTTGGCGACAGTGTTTTTGCAAGCAGTACCACGATGCCTAGACTTATAATTAGAAAGATAAGGCTTGTATAGAACATTCTTCGGCTGATGGGGATAGGGCCGACGGTATCTTCATTTTCATCAGGACCGACAGTAAGGAAATATTGCCGATACCTCCTGGTTTGCGCAAACAGAAAAGCTGAATAAATTACAAGGCACGCAAGCGATGCAAAAACGAGCTGGGGAACCGAATAATAGGAGCCAAGGACACTCTGCGTAAACGTTGGGAAGACTAAAGTAAAAACGATGATCGAAACCAACGACACCAAACCGATAGTTACCGACGATGCCGAGAAATTCTGTTCATAGTGCTTCAATCCGCCAATCAACAGGCATAGACCGATAATCCCGTTCAGGATAAGCATTGTTGCGGCATAAACCGTATCGCGCGCCAATGAAGCAGCGGCAGGACCTTCAGACATCATCAGCGATACAATGATCGACACTTCAATCACCGTTATCGATATGGCGAGGATGATGGTTCCATAGGGTTCGCCGACTTTTTCAGCAATTATTTCGGAATGATGTACAGCCGACATAACGCTGAGTATCAAAAGAACGCTGGCAATAAGTTTAAAAATACTACTATCATCAATAAGTCCGCTAAAAAACAGAAGCCATGCAAGCGCAGGTATTATTGTTGTCCACTGAAGTAATATTTTCATCATTATTGTTTGGTTTAGTTGTAAAAAGTCGGATTATCGATGTGCGATTTCCGATTATTTTGGATTTGCCGCAAGTTAAATATTCTGAATAAGAAATCGGCCCGGCAAAATGCAGAAAAATCGGAAAAGTTCATATTAACCGTTGAACATAATCTGATATCGTCGCCCGTCGCCGACAACGACAGTATTTATGTGATTTTCATTTACAACGGAACGTAGAACACAGCGCTAGTCAATAACCTCGATATACTCTTTTAATACTTCATGATTTTTATCCAGTATTACGATTTTATATTTTCCGGGCCGCAATACAAGATGCGAGCTGGAGCCGGCAGCAGTAACCTCGATTATATCGACCGGTATCGCTAACGGGCCATGCGTATCGTTATAGGC
>JAEYZX010000152.1 GCA_023427845.1 Bacteroidota bacterium | reverse complement strand
GCTATATCCTCGGAATATCGGCAGTGCTGATATTGTTCATCATTGTCCTGCTCGTACTTCGCTATTTCTCGAACCAACGTCGTGCACTGGAAACCCAACGGCAAAAGCAACTCGCCGACAAGGAAATATTCGATTTGCTTAAAGAGCAGCAGATTAAAATACTACAAACAAAAGAAGAAGAACAGAACCGGATTTCACGGGATCTGCACGACGGGATTCTCAATAAAATTTACGGTGTGCGCCTGCAATTGGGTATTCTGAATAAAAGTGATGAGCTGCATGCCAAACAAAGGCGAATGGAGTACATCGATATGCTGCAGCAGATAGAAAAAGAAATTCGGGGCCTCTCGCACGATCTGCACGTGGACAAGCTTTATGACCAATTCGACTTCAATTCGCTGCTTTCCAATTTGATAGAGGCACAAAATGAAATGGGAAATACGGCCTTCAGGCTTGAAATAAATAATGAAATCGACTGGAATGCCATTAGTGGGATGATAAAAATCACTATTTATCGGATTCTGCAGGAATCGCTGCTGAATGTTATCAAATACGCGAATGCAACTACTTGCACGGTCACATTGAAACAGGTCGCCGACGAATTATTACTGACCATAGCAGATAATGGCCAGGGCTTCAGTACCGACAATGTGACAAGCGGCGGCATCGGATTAAAAAATATGCGGGAAAGGGCAAAATCGATCAACGCGGTACTTAAAATTGAATCTGCGCCCGGTGCCGGAACCCGAATCGATATTAAAATAAGCCTACCCGACTCCCACAAAAGAATAACTGCTTAACTCAAACCAGCCAAACTTTCACCTTTAATCTTCGGTACTTTCATTGCCTTACTTATCTTTGTATAAACACAACTGCTATGAATTATTTTTCTTCCGATTTTAAACTTGGAATTCTTGGCGGAGGCCAGTTAGGCAAAATGCTGTTGGCAGAAACACGGAAATTTGACATACAAACCTATGTGCTCGACCCGAGTGACGAGGCGCCGTGCGTGCTTGCCAGCAATAAGTTTTATCAGGGTGATTTAATGGATTATAAAACCGTTTATAATTTCGGTAAAAAGGTTGATGTCCTTACGATCGAAATTGAGCTCGTGAATATAAAGGCACTCGAACGGCTTGAGGACGAAGGCGTCAAGATTTACCCGTCACCAAAAACCCTGAAACAAATCCAGAATAAAGGCTTCCAGAAAGATTTTTATGTAAAAAACAATATACCAACCGCGCCTCACGAACGGTTTTTTAATGTCGACGAACTAACTGCTGCTGTTGAACACGGAAAGTGGAATTTTCCGTTCGTCTGGAAAAGCGCCGAATTCGGTTATGACGGAAACGGAGTCAAGGTTTTGAGATCGGTTTCCGATGTACAGTCGCTTCCCGACGTTGAATGCATAGCCGAAACCATGATCCCTTTTGAAACTGAACTTGCTGTTATAGTAGTGCGAAACCCGTCCGGTGAAGTAAAAACGTATCCGGTTGTCGAAATGGAATTCCATCCTGAAGCCAATCAGGTCGAATATGTGATCTGTCCGGCGCGGATCGACACTGCTATTGCTGCAAAAGCACGCGAAATTGCGCTCAAAACAGCCGAAATCTTCAATCACGTGGGCTTGTTGGCTGTTGAGATGTTCCTTACAAAAGACGGTGAAATCCTTGTGAATGAAGTCGCCCCGCGCCCACACAATTCCGGCCATTATTCGATCGAAGCAAGTTATACTTCTCAATTCGAAAACCATTTACGAGCAATTTTAGACCTGCCATTAGGCAACACCAACAGCAAACTTGCCGGTATAATGGTTAACTTAGTTGGCGCTGAAGGCTATTCGGGAAATGTTGTCTATAAAAACATCGAGAAAATCATGGCAATAGACGGTGTCACGCCGCACATATATGGAAAGAAGCAAATGCGTCCTTTCCGAAAAATGGGCCATGTGACGATTGTAAATGAAGACATGTTTGAAGCACGAAGGATCGCCGAGGAAGTTAAAAATACGATTCGGGTAATAAGTTGATTTCGGGTTGCAGACATCAGCGTTCATTCGGCTTTGCTGTTCGGGCCTTTAATCGGATCTGAAATTGCCTTGATTTCGCGTTAGGGATTGCAGCGCCTATCCTTTTGTCCCACAGGGCAAAAGATAGTAGCGAAAAGCCCGGGCCGCAGGCAACGCCCAGGAAAATAACAAACCATTAATCAATATATGAAAGTAGCCATAATAATGGGAAGCATCTCCGACATGCCGGTCATGAAGGAAGCAATCGAAATCCTGAAGGAATTCGGTATCGAAACCGAAACCGACATCGTATCGGCACATCGCACCCCCGAGAAATTATTTGACTTCAGCAAGAATGCACATTCCCGCGGAATATCGGTCATTATCGCCGGGGCCGGCGGGGCCGCACACCTACCCGGAATGGTCGCTTCGATGTCGCCTTTGCCGGTAATTGGCGTTCCGGTAAAATCGAGCAATTCCATCGATGGTTGGGACAGTATTCTGTCGATTCTCCAGATGCCGGGAGGTGTACCGGTTGCAACTGTCGCATTGAACGGTGCCAAAAACGCCGGGATCCTTGCGGCACAGATCATCGGAAGCAGCGACATTGAGGTTCAGAGTAGAATCATTTCGTATAAAAACGGTCTGAAAGATGCGGTAATCAAAGCATCGGAAGCACTGCGCTGAGCAGCCGCAGTTTCAGAGTTGGCAGGTGGCAGTGGCAGTAGGCCGTGAGTTGTTGTTGCCGTTTTCAGTCGAAGTCGCAGTCGCGGTAAAAGTAAGTAGTGGCAGTAGGCTTATATTTGTATCATTGCACCTAAACCTTATACCTGGCACCCTGCACCCTGCAGCAAAAATTAACCAAATTCAGATTAAAAATGTCCATACTCAATACTAAATTCACAACCAAACACGATACCGCCCCATTTTCGCAAATAAAAAACGAAGATTTTCTTCCGGCTTTCAAGCAAGCGATTGCATCGGCAAAACGCGAAATCGACGAAATCGTCAATAACCCGGAGCCACCAACATTCGGGAATACGATTGAAGCAATGTCGTATAGCGGAGCAGAACTTGACCGGATTTCCAATATATTCTTCAACCTGCATTCGGCCGAAACCAATGACGAAATCCAGAAAATAGCGATCGAAGTCTCGCCCCTATTATCCGAATTCGGAAACGATGTACGTCTCAATGAAAAACTTTTCGCCCGTATTCGCGCAGTATATGACCAAAAATCGACGCTGAACCTCAACGCCGAACAATCGACATTGCTTGACAAAAAATACAAAAGCTTTTCGCGTAACGGTGCCAATCTTCCGGTAGAAAAAAAAGCGGAGCTCCGCGAACTCGATAAAGAACTTTCACGGCTAAGCCTCGAATTTGGCGAAAATGTGCTGAATGAAACGCATGCTTTCCAGTTGCATATCACTGATGAAAAGGATTTAAGCGGACTTCCTGACGGCGCAATAGAAGCTGCACGCGAACTTGCTCAAAGCCAACAAAAAGAGGGCTGGATTTTCACGCTCGATTATCCAAGCTACATTCCGTTTATGACGTATGCCGACAACCGGGAACTGCGCAAAAAAATGGCGATCGCATTCGGTGCGAAAGGTTTTCAAAACAACGAACTGGACAACCAGCAGAACGTGCTGAAAATCGCAAAACTCCGTTATCAGCGTGCGGTTTTGCTCGGTTATAAATCGCATGCCGATTTTGTGCTCGAGGAGCGAATGGCGGGAAATCCGGAAAAAGTTAAGCAGTTTCTTCAGGAGCTTCTTGAAAAGGCACGCCCGGCAGCCGAACGTGAGTTTGAACAGTTGTCGCAGTTTGCAAAGGAACTACACGGAATCGAACAGCTCCAAAAGTGGGACGGCGCGTATTACTCCGAAAAATTAAAACAAAAACTGTTTGATCTTGACGATGAAAAACTAAAACCGTATTTCAAGCTCGAAAACGTACTCGAAGGCGCATTTACGGTGTCGAACCGGTTATTCGGACTCACATTCGTCGAGATAAACGACATCGATAAATATCATGAAGATGTGCGGACCTTTGAAGTCCGCGATCTTACAGGTGCCCTTGTCGCCATATTCTACGCCGATTTCTTTCCGCGCAAAGGCAAACGAAACGGAGCCTGGATGACATCCTACAAATCGCAGTACATTATTGGCGAAAACAATGAAAGGCCGCATGTGTCGATCGTCTGCAATTTCACAAAACCAACCGAAACAAAACCGTCGCTACTGACCTTTAACGAGGTGACGACGCTTTTCCACGAATTCGGCCATGCGCTCCACGGAATGCTTGCCAATACAACTTATCCGTCGCTTTCGGGTACCAACGTCTATTGGGATTTTGTAGAACTTCCGAGCCAGATACTCGAAAATTGGTGCTACGAGCCCGAAGCGCTCGAACTGTTCGCGCATCATTACCAGACCGGCGAAGTGATCCCGATGGAATATGTAAAAAAGATCAAAGAAAGCGCGAGTTTCCAGGAAGGCATGGCAACTTTACGTCAGCTGAGTTTCGGACTGCTCGATATGGGATGGCACTGCGAAGATCCGTCGGGAATCACGAATATTAAGGAATTTGAAACGGCTCAATTCGCCTCGACGCAATTGTTCCCCGATGTTCCAGAAAACGCAATGAGCACCGCATTCTCCCACATTTTCCAGGGCGGATATTCCTCAGGCTACTACAGCTACAAATGGGCCGAAGTACTCGATGCCGATGCTTTCGAATATTTCCGGCAAAATGGAATTTTCAATCCTGAAATCGCGCAAAAATTCAAAGAAAACGTGCTCTCTAAAGGCGGTACCGAACATCCGATGGTTTTGTATAAACGATTCCGCGGACAGGAACCAAAGCCGGAAGCATTGCTGAAAAGGGCAGGACTTTTGTAGACTGCTTGGACGACTTAGACTTCAAACTTCTTAGACTACTTAGACTACTGGACTACTTAACTTCGAAGAGTAGCTTCGCTTGGATGATTGACTCATTTTGGGATGCTAAACAATTATCGACCACGACGTTGTCCAATAAGTCTAAGTAGTCAAAACAGCGAAGCAAGTCTGAGATGTCTAAAAAATCGGGCGTTGCGCCGATTAAACTTTCACTCCTATCGCATTCGCCGCGGCGCCGGGTTTTCCGCTGTATCTTTTGTTGCGCAGGCTCCACAAAAGGATGCCGCTGCAACCCCTAACGCAGCCTGCCCATGAAATTCCGTCCAGGAAGTCCAAGCAGCGAAGCCAGTCTAAGTTGACCCACAGGTCTCAACTAAAAGTAGTAGCAGCCAAACCGCCGGAAGGCTTTCGACCCAAAATGAAGAATAGTATTTTGACCTATTCGGATTTGCGAATACAAGAAACAGTGAAATCATTACTACGATTATACTGTTAATGATCAGCTGCACCGAATCGAAATTGCTTTGCAGAAATTCAAGTAGGTAAAACACAGCCAGCAAAATCAGGCCTAGAATTTTCGTCCTCCTCTCGCCTATCTGCTGCGGCACCGTCTGAAGGTGCGGATCGTCATTCGATAAGTCGATGATTTCAAATATCAGCACCAGCACAAAGACAAATATGAAGCGCTGCAGCGATTTCCATAAAACGTCAACCGAAAGCGGGACGCCCGCATCAATAAGCGGCAATAGCAGGGTCACCCCAACCCAACAAAGCGCGACAATGTAAATTTTTACCCCAGCCCAATTCCGCGCATTCTTTCTATTTGGGAAAAATGGCAAAGTGTACAGCATTGTCAGCAGCAGTACCCCAATAGAAACGAACTGCGTCATCATCCGTAACTTCAAAAACGCCCATACGGCACCGACAAAGCACAACAGGCTGAATACAGCTATGGTTTTAATTTTTGGTCCGACTTCTGTTTTTCCATGGCGCGTCAGCGCATCGTATTTGACGAAGTTGTATCCTACGATTGTCCCAAAAAAAGCAAACAGCGCAACGTCAAACTGATAACCTAAGTTGAACTGATGCTGTGTCATCAACACCAGGGCAAACACAGCAAGTGCAACATGTATGCTGGCCTGCAGATAGAAGTCGAAAAGCCTTTTAAATGACAGCATCCATCAAAATTAATGAAAGTGTTCATAAGAATCCGATTTGGTTGAAAAATTCATAAAATTCGTTGTTAAAGAAGAATTTGCATTGCGGATTTATAAGTATTTTTGCGTCACAAAAAAACAACCACAACATTTTTATGAAAACAGATGCTTTTGCTTTAAGGCACATCGGCCCTAGGGAGAATGATGTACAACATATGTTGAAAACGATTGGCGTTGATACAATCGACCAATTGATTTATGAAACACTGCCGGATGACATCCGACTTAAAGCACCGCTAAACCTGGATCCCGCGATGACGGAATACGAATTCCTGAACCACATCCAGCAACTCGGAAATAAGAACAAAGTTTTCAAATCCTATATCGGACTGGGCTACCACCCGGCAATAGTTCCTGCTGCAATCCAACGGAACATTTTTGAAAACCCGGGCTGGTATACGGCCTACACGCCCTATCAGGCCGAAATCGCGCAAGGCAGGCTGGAGGCATTACTGAATTATCAGACAACCGTCATCGAACTTACCGGAATGGAAATCGCAAACGCGTCACTTCTCGACGAAGGTACTGCCGCTGCCGAAGCAATGGCACTGTTATTCGATGTCCGCACACGCGATCAAAAGAAAAACAACGCAAATAAATTATTCGTATCGGAGGAGATTTTGCCGCAAACTTTATCAGTCCTTCAAACACGGTCAACACCAATCGGCGTTGAGCTTGTTGTTGGAAATCATGAAGAATTTTCGTTCGGTGATGATTTCTTTGCCGCACTATTGCAATATCCGGGTAAATACGGACAGGTCCACGACTATTCAAAATTCATTTCCGACGCAAAAGCAAAAGATCTAAAAGTTGCAGTCGCTGCCGATATTTTAAGCCTTGTATCGCTCACGCCTCCGGGCGAAATGGGTGCCGATGTTGTTGTGGGAACCACGCAGCGTTTCGGAATCCCAATGGGCTATGGTGGTCCGCATGCCGCATTCTTCGCTACAAAAGAAGAATACAAACGAAGCATGCCCGGCCGAATCATTGGAGTGACGGTCGATGCTAATGGCAACCGCGCTTTAAGGATGGCATTGCAGACACGTGAACAGCACATCAAACGTGAAAAAGCAACATCGAATATTTGTACGGCGCAGGTGCTTCTTGCGGTGATGGCCGGGATGTATGCGGTTTACCACGGACCAAAAGGATTGAAATACATTGCCGATAAAGTTCACGCTTCAGCCGTCACTACAGCAGATGCGCTTAACAAACTTGGCGTTTACCAAACCAATACGGCTTTCTTCGATACGATTGTCGTAAAGGCAGATGCGCAAAAAGTCAAATCGATTGCCGAACGCAATGAAGTCAACTTATACTACATCGACAACGAAACGATTTCGATATCGTTCAATGAAACGACAAGCCTTTCCGACATCAATACAATCATTGCAATCTTTGCTGAAGCAGTTGGGAAGGATACCCTGAAAATTTCTGAATTAAGCTTAGATGCGAATCTGCCACAGTCGATTATCCGACAAAGCGATTTCCTGAAACACGACGTTTTCAACAAACACCATTCAGAAACGGCGTTGATGCGTTACATAAAAATGCTCGAAAGAAAAGATCTGGCTTTAAACCACTCGATGATTTCGCTTGGATCGTGTACGATGAAGCTCAACGCGGCGGCCGAAATGCTACCTTTGAGTATGGCAAACTGGAACAACATCCACCCATTTGTCCCGATTGAACAGGCAGAAGGGTATCAAATCATGTTAAAGAAACTCGAGCAGCAACTTAATGTTGTTACGGGATTTGCAGGAACCACATTGCAGCCAAATTCAGGTGCTCAGGGAGAATATGCCGGACTAATGGTTATTCGCGCCTATCATCATTCACGTGGCGATTTCCATAGAAATGTTTGCCTTATCCCCGCATCTGCGCATGGTACCAACCCGGCATCTGCGGCATTGGCGGGAATGAAAATCGTCGTGACCAAAACACTTGAAAACGGAAACATTGACGTTGAAGACTTACGTGCGAAAGCAATCGAACACAAAGACGACCTTTCGTGTTTAATGGTCACGTATCCGTCGACACACGGAGTTTACGAAGCTTCCATAATTGAAGTCACCCGTATTATTCACGAAAACGGTGGACAGGTTTATATGGACGGAGCGAACATGAATGCGCAGGTCGGACTTACAAATCCGGCTACAATCGGTGCCGATGTTTGCCATTTGAACCTTCATAAAACATTCGCGATTCCGCATGGCGGTGGCGGACCTGGAGTGGGCCCAATCTGCGTAGCTTCGCACCTGGTACCGTTCCTTCCAACGAATCCGGTGATCCCAACCGGTGGTGAAAATGCAATCGATGCAATTTCGGCGGCACCTTGGGGATCGGCATTGGTCTGCCTGATTTCATACGGATATATTACGATGCTTGGCGCAGAGGGATTAACCGACGCCACTAAGTTCGCGATACTGAACGCAAACTATATTAAAGAACGGCTCAGCGGCCATTACCAAACCTTATACACCGGCGAAATGGGAAGGGCTGCACACGAGATGATCCTTGAATGCCGTCCGTTCAAAGAAAAAGGAATTGAGGTATCCGACATCGCAAAACGATTGATGGACTACGGTTTCCACGCGCCAACGGTATCATTCCCGGTAGCAGGTACATTGATGATCGAACCGACCGAAAGCGAAAACGTTGAAGAACTGGACCGTTTTTGCGATGCGATGATTTCAATCCGCAAGGAAATTGAAGAAGCGAATGCCGACGATAAAAACAACGTACTCAAAAATGCGCCGCATACATTGGCGATGCTGACCTCAGATGCGTGGGATTTGCCGTATTCAAGAGAAAAAGCAGCATTCCCGCTTGAGTACATATCAGAAAACAAATTTTGGCCGTCGGTACGACGCGTTGACGATGCTTATGGCGACAGGAACCTGATCTGCTCATGTGCGCCGATCGAAGCCTATATGGAAAACTAAACAATGCCCCGCATAGGGGCATTTTTTTTATGAGAGATATTGAAAACAGAGCTGATCTAGAAGTCCTGCTGGAAAGGTTTTACAAAAAGCTGCTTGTAGATCCTGAAATTGGGTACGTATTTACAGAAGTTGCAAAAATCGACCTCGCAACGCACCTGGTTAAAATTGTCGATTTTTGGGAGCAAACGCTTTTCAGTACGGGCAATTACAGGAATAACGTATTGAAGGTGCATCAGGACCTCAATGATCTGGAACGACTGACACCGGAACTTTTCAATACCTGGCTTTTACATTTCAATTCGACTGTCGACGAAATGTTTCTCGGTGCTGTCTCGGAGAAAATGAAAACCCGCGCCCTGTCGATTGCAACGGTCATGCAGATAAAGCTTTCAACGCCGGAATAGCAATAACAGCACTCATCAGCAATTCGGCAATAACAATTGTGCAGAATTTTTTTTTTAATAAATTAGCGAATATTAAACAGGCAAAATGAACATCAAAATAGCAGGTTCCGGAAGTTACATTCCTGAAGTCACGGTTACCAACAGCGATTTCGACCGGCACACCTTCCTTAATGAAGACGGCACGCCAATCCACCATCCAAACGATATCGTCATCAGCAAATTCAGGGACATTACTGGAATTGAGGAGCGCCGATATGCCGAAAATCATCTGTTGACATCTGACATGGCTTATTTTGCAGCGCAACGTGCCATCGAAAGCGCAGGAATTGATCCCGAAACGATTGATTATATCATCATGGCGCACAATTTTGGCGATGTAAAACCTGGCGCAATTCAATCGGATATGCTGCCAAGTCTTGCGACAAGGGTTAAAAACAAACTTGGAATCAAGAATCCGAAATGCGTAGCCTTTGATTTGCTGTTTGGCTGTCCGGGCTGGATTGAAGGCGTACTCCAATCAAATGCGCTGATCAAGTCGGGGATGGCAAAACGCTGCCTGGTTATCGGGGCCGAAACACTTTCGCGCGTTGTAGATCATCACGACCGCGATGCGATGATTTATTCAGATGGGGCAGGTGCAGCAATACTTGAAGGAACTGAAGACAACGAAGGCCTGCTCGCTTACGAAAGCGCAACGTTTGCGATGGACGAAGCAAACTTCCTGTTTTTTGGGAATTCTTATAATAAAGACCACGACCCCGACGTGCGATATATCAAAATGCACGGCAGAAAAATATACGAATTTGCGTTGAATCAGGTGCCGCTTGCAATGAAAAGCTGTCTTGAAAAAAGCGGGATCGATATTGCCGATGTCAAAAAAATCCTGATCCACCAGGCTAATGAAAAAATGGATGAAGCGATCGTGAGCCGATTTTACAAACTATTTGACCACAAACCGGAACTTGATGTGATGCCGATGTGCATCCACAAACTCGGGAACAGCAGCGTTGCAACGGTCCCGACGCTATACGATCTGCTCATCAACGAAAAATTGCCTAATCAAAGGATCAGCAAGGGCGATGTGCTTATTTTTGCATCGGTTGGCGCAGGAATGAACATAAATGCGTTCGTTTACCGCTATTGATTAGGAGCCATTCCCGCTACGCTGTATCTTTTTCCAACCCTTTCAGGGTTTTGAACCCTGAAAGGGTTAAAAGAAAAAGGATGCCGCTTCCCGGAGCTAAAAATGCATCATGTACGAAAAAACATATCCCCAAAAACGTTTCCGTCACACACTTGCTTTCGTAAAGAAGCACATATCGCTTTCTGATAAAATCGTTGATCTCGGCGTTGAAAATCCGTTTTCGATAATTATGAAAAACGAAGGATTTTCAGTCACCAATACTCATGGCGAAGACCTCGACAACAATCAGGACACACTCAGAAATACCGAATATGACGTCGTGACCGCCTTCGAAATTTTCGAACATCTTCTAAATCCGTATACGGTTCTGCAGAATATCAAAGCAAACAAATTGCTGATTTCGGTACCACTGCGGCTTTGGTTCAGCCCCGCCTATCGCAGTAAAACCGATTTGTGGGACCGGCATTATCACGAATTCGAAGATTGGCAGCTTGACTGGCTTCTCGAAAAAACCGGTTGGAAGATAATTGACCGCGAAAAATGGACCAACCCGGTCAACAAGTTCGGCATTCGGCCACTGCTGCGCCGGTTTACGGATCGGTATTATATTGTGTATGCTGAGAAGATTAGGGAAGAAGGGATTAGGGAGAAGGGATTAGGGATTAGGGATTAGTTGCTTACACTGCCTTTTGTATTGTCTGAATAGATGTGGAACGATAAACTTTGAAACGCTGCAATTGCAAATAAAATGACCTACTCCATCATTATGCCTGCTTACAATGAAGCGGGATTCATCGCCCTTACGTTACAATCGGTTGCACAACAAACGCAGTTACCGCAGCAATTGATAGTGGTAAACGACAATTCGACCGATGGCACCGCTGCGGTGGTACGTGATTTTACTGAAAAATACGAATGGATTTCTCTTGTAAATAATACCTCCGAAGCGATACATCTACCCGGAAGTAAAGTCATTCGGGCGTTTCAAAAAGGATTCGACACGCTGTCTGGGAAATGCGAAGTAATCGTAAAACTCGACGCCGATTTAATTTTACCCGAGAATTATTTTGAAACCGTTTTACAAACATTTAAAACCGATCCATCCGTTGGGATGGCAGGCGGATTTGCATCAATCGAAAAAAATGGTAAATGGGCGATTGAAAACCTGACCGACAAAGATCACATTCGCGGCGCGTTCAAGGCTTATCGCAAAGAATGTTTTGAGCAGATCGGCGGACTAAAGCCGGCGATGGGATGGGACACCGTAGATGAACTTCTTGCAAAATTTTATAACTGGAAAGTGGTCACCGTGCCGTCGCTGATCGTCAAACATTTGAAACCGACTGGCATGAACTATAACAAAGCCGCGCGATACAAACAGGGCGAAGCCTTCTATGCGCTCGGTTACGGATTTGCAATTACGGCAATCGCCTCGGCAAAACTTGCGATGATGAAGAAAAAACCACTGCTTTTTCTCGATTATATCGCGGGATTCCTGAAAGCAAAATCGGCTAAAATGCCATTATTGGTTACCAAAGAACAAGCTCGGTTTATTCGGAACTATCGATGGAAGAAGATGAAAGAGAAGCTGGGTCAGTAGGCTTAAAGATTTTATTAGCAGCTTAACTTTTCATCAGACCGTAACCTATTTATCTATATACATTAATCGTAATCGCTACTCCCCGCGTGAGCGATGGAAGCGAAAAGCCCACAGCAAGGAGGAACGACGCGGCGCGGACTTGCAGCGGACAGCACGACAGCACCGCAGCCTGCGGAGGTGGTGGCACGCCCAAACTTCCAAAAATCCTGTCTTAAATAACTCCAAACGAATAGGCAAAACTCGGAACTTCTTCCTATTTTAGCGTATATTTTTATGCCCATGATGATTGTTCGTTATCTTACGCAAATTGGCCGATACTTCCTGATGTGGAAGGAGATTTTTAACAAACCTGTGAAATGGTCGGTGATGAAAGGGCTGATTTTAAAGGAAATTGACGACCTCATTATCGGTTCACTCGGAATCGTTGCATTCATTTCATTCTTCATTGGCGGCGTTGTAGCAATCCAGACCGCGCTCAACCTAACCAACCCGCTTATTCCGAAACACCTGATCGCATTTGCGACACGGCAATCGGTAATCCTTGAATTTTCGCCAACGTTCATATCGGTCATCATGGCGGGTAAGGTCGGTTCATTCATTACATCAAGCATTGGAAGCATGCGCGTGACCGAACAAATTGATGCGCTCGAGGTCATGGGCGTGAACTCGCTTAATTATCTGGTATTCCCGAAACTTATGGCCCTTATGCTGTATCCGTTCGTGATTGCTTTGAGCATGTTCCTCGGTGTTTTTGGCGGATGGATGGCCGGAGTTTACGGCGGACTCATATCGAGCGAAGAATTCATTGCCGGTTTGCAAACCGATTTCATTCCATTCCACATTGCTTATGCGTTCATCAAAACATTGATTTTTGCATTGCTGCTCGCAACAATCCCTTCGTTTCATGGTTATTATATGAAAGGCGGCGCACTCGAGGTCGGTAAAGCCAGTACGGTATCGTTCGTTTGGACGAGCGTATCAATAATCCTGATGAACTTTATCCTAACACAATTATTGCTGAGCTGATGATAGAAATAAAAGACATACACAAATCGTTTGGCGACGCTCATATTTTGAAAGGCATCTCAACAACTTTTGAAAGCGGAAAAACCAACCTTATCATCGGGCGAAGCGGCTCGGGAAAAACGGTGCTTCTGAAATCGCTGCTGGGGATCCATACTCCTGATTCGGGTACGATTTCGTTCGACGGAAGGATTTATTCTGAATTGGATAATGACGAACGACGTGCACTGCGCACAGAGATCGGAATGGTTTTTCAGGGAGGCGCATTGTTCGACTCGATGACGGTTGAAGAAAACGTAGCTTTTCCGCTTCGGATGTTTTCAACGAAACGCCGCGCTGAGATAAAAGAGCGCGTAAATCAGGTCCTCGAGCGTGTAAACCTCGTAAATGCAAACAGAAAGTTCCCTTCTGAAATATCAGGCGGAATGCAGAAGCGTGTTGCGATTGCGCGCGCGATTGTGAACAACCCGAAATATCTGTTTTGCGACGAACCGAATTCGGGACTCGATCCCGAAACTGCGATTGTCATCGATATGCTGATCCAGGAAATCACGTCTGAGTATAACATCACGACTGTGATCAATACGCACGATATGAACTCGGTTCTGCAGATTGGCGAACGGATCATATTCCTGAAAAACGGGCTTAAAGAATGGGAAGGCGACCGCGAAGAAATACTTGAAACAAAGAACAAGTCGATTGTCGAATTTGTATATTCATCCGATCTGTTTAAGAAAGTCCGCGAAAGCCTTCTCGCCGAAGACGACGACGAATAACCTTCAGGCCTATCGTATCAGATATACCCAACCTGTCCTCTTTTCACCGGTTTCAAATGCCGCCACATAGAAGTAAGTTGCGGTCGGAAGTTCATTTC
>JAEYZX010000096.1 GCA_023427845.1 Bacteroidota bacterium | reverse complement strand
GGAACGGAAAGTGGTGTATGTCGGAAAGGCAGTAAACCTCAAAAAGCGCGTCGCGTCGCATTTCAGCGGGCATAACATCAAACCGCAACGGCAAAATTTCCTGCGCGACATTCATTCGATATCGTTCGAAGTCTGCGCAACCGAACTGATGGCGCTATTGCTTGAATGCACCGAAATAAAGAAGTTGTGGCCAATTTACAATACGGCATTAAAACGATTCGAACCAAAATTCGGACTGATCGACTATGAAGCCCGCAATGGCTATAAATATCTTGCCGTCGCCAAACTCGGTAAATTCCAGTCGTGCCGAAAGGTCTACAATAGTTTATTCGAAAGTACAAACGCGCTTAGGAATCTCGCGAAACAATTTGAAATCGATCATCGATTCTGTAAATACGGAGTCGAAAATGGCGGTGAGGCAGTTCTTTTCGGTACAACGGCCGAATTGCCGGCAATTGACGAGCACAATCAGAAGATCGATGATGCGATTGCATTTTTATGCTGCAACAGGCCGAGTTTTGCAATTATTGACAAAGGCAGGTCGGCCGACGAACGGAGCTGCATTTGGGTTCAGGATGGCGAATTCTATGGCATGGGTTATATTTCGGCCGATATTTCGTTTACCGATCCGTCAGATGTGCGCGATTATGTCACGCAATATAAAAGCAACCAGTATATCGTTCAACTGATAAATTCATTTGCGGCGAATTATCCATCAAAAGTTTTCACAGCAGATTTGCAACGCGAGGCGAGTGCGTAATGATAAAATGCAACCCTCAAAAACCTATAATTAAATTATTCTATTTTACATAATATAAATTATAGTTCAAGTTATGTACATTTTTAACTGATTTTATGGCGTTGCCTTCGGCCGCGTCTTCGGCTCTACGCGGTGCCGCCTCAACCGCTAACGCGTGCGGCTCGATACGGTTGTATTAAATATTTCAAAATTAAAGCGGATTGAAAGAAAATTACCGATGCCGCGATTTACCTTTGTGCAAATTGCAAAAATGAAAAAGCAGAAATACTACAAACTAATCCTGATTCTGGGATCGCTAACAGCACTCGGACCGTTTTCAATCGATATGTATTTACCCGGATTTTCTGCAATCGCAGCCGATTTGAATACGACCGTAAATAAAGTATCATTGTCGCTGTCGAGTTATTTCATCGGAATTTCTGCCGGACAACTTTTATACGGCCCCTTATTGGACCGATTTGGACGAAAAAGGCCTTTATATGCCGGATTAACGGTTTATGTTTTGGCATCTTTAGGTTGCGCCGTCGCGACAAACATCGACGCGTTCATACTGCTGCGTTTCATCCAGGCTGTCGGAAGCTGTGCCGCAACGGTATCCGCAATGGCAATGGTGCGGGACCTTTTTGATTCGAAAGAAACTCCAAAGGTATTTTCTATGCTGATGCTTGTTGTTGGATTATCGCCAATGCTCGCGCCAACAATTGGTGGCTACGTCATTTCAGCATTCGGATGGCATCCGGTTTTTCTTATACTGATGGTCATGGGAATCGCAATCCTGTTGGCTGCACGCTTCGGATTGCCGCATACCCGCAAACCCGACACTACAATATCGCTCAAACCCAAACCAATTCTGCAGGGTTTTGCCGCGGTCTTGCGTAATCCGCAATTTGCAACGTACGCATTTTCAGGTGCAATCGCGTTCAGCGGACTTTTCACTTACGTAGCCGGTTCCCCTATGGTTTTTATGGATATTTTTCAAACGGATGAAAAGACTTACGGCTGGATTTTCGCATTCATGTCGCTGAGTTTTATCGGCGCAAGCCAACTGAATGCATTGCTGCTTAAACGGTTTACCAGTGAACAACTCGTTCTTTCCGCACTAATGATTCAGTGTTTCGTAAGTGTGGTGTTTCTTGTTTTTGCGATAAACAACTGGCTCGGACTTTACGAAACCATCGCGATGCTGTTTTTGTTCCTCTCCTGTCTCGGACTCTCAAATCCGAATACGGCGGGGCTTTCACTTGCTCCTTTTTCGCGAACAGCCGGAAGTGCGGCTGCCTTATTGGGAGCGCTACAGCTCGGTTTGGGCGCAGTTGCATCGGTCGCGGTCGGGATTTTCGTCAAAAACTCGATGGTGCCGCTGGTCTGGATATTGGTCTGTGGAAGTTTTCTTGCGGTAATCGTACTGCTTATCGGCCGTCGGACAATTAAAAATTTCGCTACAAACCGGGCATCGGTCGAAATGCCGTAAGATTATGAGAATAGTTTTTCCCTGAATTTTTTGCCAATCAACAGCGTCAGTTTATTTTTATAATCCTCAATCAGCCATTCGCGGTAATTCTTGCTGCAATGACTCAAGCAGGCTGCATAACGTTTCATGCGGTCTTCGATATCGTCGGCAAGTTCCTTTGAAAGTTTTCGGGCATCCGCAAGTTCATCGGTATTATCGACGCACATTGCCGCATGCTGATCAAGCGATTTTTCGATAACAACTTTCGACCTAAGATTCTTTTTGATGGCAAGTTTATGTTCTTCATCGACATCAAAGTCAATAACTTCGGTCTTCGCAAATTTGGCGCGGAGTTCCGCTGGCATCGTATACTTGAAATGCATCTCGATTTCTGCATCGTCACGAAGATTTTCCAGGTAGAATTCGGGCGATCTGAAAATGTGCTGCCAGTCGACCGGCTCGCTCCAAAGTCCGAATCGGGCCGCGTTATTTCCAAGATCGATCACTATAAAACTGTCTTTATTGGGCAATTTTCGGGAACCGCGGCCAATCATCTGATAATACAACGTCAGTGATTTCGTGGCACGGTTCAAAATGATGGATTCAACCGTGGGTTCATCAAATCCGGTGGTTAAAATTCCGACCGACGTAAGTATCGCATCGGGAGTCTTTTTGAACCAGCTAAGGATTTCGCGCCGGTCTTCGGCCGAATTTGTATTGTCGAGATGCCTTATCGGATAACCTGCTTCGCGGAAAGTCTCGTATACATATAAAGAGGTATTGATCCCGTTATTGAAAATGAGCGTCTTCTTCCCTAACGATTTTTCGGTATACGCATGAAGCAATTTTTCCTGCATCACCATATTTGAATACAGGTCGTCCGACGATTTTACGGTATAATCACCGTTGATACCGACTTTCAATGAGGTCAGTCCAACGTCATAACTGTATGTGGTAGCTTTTGCGAGAAAACCTTTTTCGATCAGCGATTTGATTGTGTCCCCTACAATCAGTTCATCGTAATTCTGATTCATCGGCAGCTTGATGTTCGAGCTCAATGGCGTCGCGGTAACGCCAAGTATGAACGCATTTTTGAACGAATTCAACAGTTTGCGGAATGAGTTGTAATGCGCCTCATCGATAATGACAAGCCCAATGTTATCAAGATGCAGTTTTTCATCGTTAATGCGGTTCTTCAGCGTCTCGACCATAGCAACAAAGCACGAATAATCATTCTGATCGGGAAGTTCCTTTACTTTCGAATTGATGATTTTGTTCTTGACGTCAAATCCCTTCAGCATTTTGGAAGTCTGCTTACACAATTCGATACGGTGTGTAAGTACCACCACTTTTTTATCGTGGCGTGAAAGGTAGCGACGGACGATCTCAGAAAAAATAACGGTCTTCCCTCCTCCTGTCGGCAATTGATACAGCAGATGGTGATTGGACGGCGCATTATCAAGGCGTTCAAAGATCGCATCTATGTCGCCCTGCTGGTATCCGTAAAGTTCTTTCTTTTCTTCTAGGTCGTTTTCAATCTGCGTATGGGGCATGTTTGGCTTTTGGAATTTTGCAAAAATACGTTATAAAAAAGGTTATCCGGTTTTTCTGAGGCGTTAAATTTTGATAAAAGTTGTCTTATTTCTTTTTAGTAGAATCTCTGATTGTAAATCAAAAATGCAGCGTTTATGGGGATTTTACAATCATCCACATTAAAGGTGTAAAGTAAAATGATTAAAAATATTGTCAATTTGTAGACGGCCGGATTGCCTTACAACCAAATTATGAAAAAAGAAAAGTTAACCGCAGACTGGTTTTCACATATAGAGAACAGGGAATTTCCTTGCGTTGCAGCAAAAGCGGCACTGGTTAAGGAACAGCAGCATGTATTTGTGGCAACACACCTGGCGTGCCCGCATGACGATCAGCGCATACTGGACTTTCTATATGAGTTTGTCGACAAGTACCGCAACGCGGCATCCTTGTTTCACAGTGCAGTCATCCTCTTCATGCAGCCCGAAATACACAGCGAGGATTCTTACGGTAAAATGTTTTGGCAGCGCCTGCAGGCATTATCCGATCTTGACGCCCTTAATCACGAATACGATCACCGCGTCTCGAACGATCCGGAATCCAACGAATTTAGCTTTAGTCTGAAAGGAGAAGCGTTTTTTGTAATCGGGCTTCATCCTGCAAGTAGCCGAAAAGCCCGCAGGTTCAAATATCCTGCAATCGTATTTAATCCGCATGCGCAGTTTGAGCAGCTCAGGGAGCAAAATCAGTACGAAAAAATGAAGAAAATTATCCGTAAACGCGACATCGCACTGGAAGGATCTATCAATCCGATGCTGACAGATTTTGGCGCTCAATCGGAAGTTTATCAATACACCGGGCAACAACTCGATAAAAAGTGGAAATGCCCATTTCACAGCAACCATGGACAAAATGAACATAATCAATCCGCGTAGCGGTACTTCATTCGAATTAAAAAAAGGCGAACAATTAAAGATTTATGACATCGAAGGCGAACAGGTTTCCGATCTGATTTGCTACAATAAATCCGATAAGCGCGAATATCTTTCTCCGGGCCGCACAATGGATTATGCCGAAACAATTTTCCTGACAAAAGGCCATGATTTCTATTCGAACCGTAGCAATGTAATGTTCCGGATCATTGAAGATACCGTCGGGCGTCACGACTTTCTGTTAACTCCTTGCAGTGTTGATACTTTTCGCATCATCTACGGACATGAAAATCCGCATCGCGGATGCTTTGGGAACTTATGCGAAGCGCTTGCACCTTACGACATTGCTCCCGATGAAATTGGCGCGACCTTCAACGTTTTTATGAATGTTGCGGTAAATGGAGAAACCGGTAAAATCGATGTACTTCCTCCAAAAAGCAAGTCCGGCGATTATATCATCATTGAAGCGACAATGGATTTGATCGTCGGACTAACAGCCTGTTCTGCCGAAATGTCGAATAATTATTCTTTTAAGCCAATCGGATACGAATTGCTTTAAATTCCGGCAATTTGCTTGATTTCAGAAATAATGCGGGATGCCAGTGCATCGGCCTGATCCTGGGTTGCAGCTTCGGTATAGATCCGGATGATTGGCTCGGTATTCGATTTTCTGAGATGTACCCAGTTTTCGGCAAAATCTATTTTGACGCCATCGATCGTCTTGATGTCTTCCGATTTGTATTTTTCGGTCATCGCAAGTAAAATCGCATCCACATCAATCTTCGGAGTGAGTTCAATCTTGTTTTTGCTCATGTAGTACTGCGGATACGATGCGCGCAACTCGGAAACCGACATTTTCCGGTTCGCAAGATGCGTCAGGAATAACGCCACACCTACAAGGCTGTCGCGTCCGTAATGCGATTCCGGATAAATGATTCCGCCATTTCCTTCGCCTCCGATGATTGCGTTGTTCTTTTTCATCAGCTCCACTACATTTACCTCTCCTACTGCGCTCGCTTCATAAGTTCCGCCGTGTTTTACCGTAACATCACGCAATGCACGTGACGACGACATGTTCGAAACCGTATTTCCCGGGGTTTTGCTCAGTACATAGTCGGCTACAGCCACGAGCGTGTATTCTTCGCCAAACATTTCTCCGTCTTCGCTAATGAATGCAAGCCGGTCGACATCGGGATCGACTACAATTCCGAAATCCGCTTTTTCTTTTACGACCAATTCCGAAATATCGGTCAGATGTTCCTTTAAAGGCTCGGGATTGTGCGGAAAATTACCGTTTGGTTCGCAATACAATCTGACGACCTCCACACCCATTTGCTCCAGCATTTTTGGGATAATGATGCCTCCGGACGAATTCACTCCATCGACAACAACCTTGAATTTAGCCGATTTTACCGCATCAACATCAACCAACGGAAGGTTCAGCACTTCATCTATATGGATGTCCATGAATGCGTCATTCGACATAACCTCACCCAAATCATCGACTTCGGCAAAATCAAATGCCTCCTGCTCGGCGATTTCAAGAATTTTTAACCCTTCGGCTCCACTAAGGAACTCGCCTTTTTCATTTAGTAATTTCAGTGCATTCCACTGTTTCGGGTTATGCGATGCGGTCAGTATGATTCCGCCATCTGCCCGTTCAAGCGGTACCGCGATCTCTACCGTAGGCGTTGTTGAAAGTCCGAGGTCGATCACGTCAATTCCGAGCCCGATTAATGTATTAACGACAAGCGACTGTATCATTTCGCCCGAAATTCGTGCGTCACGGCCTATCACAACAATGAGTTTTCGTTGACCGCCCTCGGGAAGTATTGTGTATTGTTTTAACCAGGTTCCGTACGCGGCCGCAAATTTTACGGCATCAACAGGTGTAAGATTGTCGCCTGTCTTCCCTCCTATTGTTCCGCGTATCCCTGAAATCGATTTTATTAAAGCCATTTGAATAATTATTTTCACAAAGATATAAAGTTGCGGAGTAGTGAATCGCATCCGATCGGTTTTTACCCGATTTATAATTCCTATATTTACTAAAAGCGTCAAAACAGCATGAATTTTCTAGCACATATTTATCTTTCCGGAGAGGACGACATGATCAAACTCGGCAATTTTATGGCCGATGGGATTCGCGGCAACGACTACAAATCAATGCCGGACCCAATCAGGAAAGGTGTAATTCTGCATCGGGAAATAGACACTTTTACCGATGCACATCCCCTGTTTCGGCAAAGCACCAAACGACTTCATCCGCGGTATCATCATTATGCCGGTGTAATCGTAGATGTCTTTTACGACCATTTTCTTGCAAAAAACTGGATTGAATATTCCGACGAGCCGCTTGAAGAATATGTTGCACGTTTTTATCAACTGCTGAACGACAATTATCACTTGCTGACGCCCAAAACCAAAGGTATTCTTCCGGTGATGGTTCAACACAACTGGCTTTTGAGTTATCGCGAAACAAGGGGAATCGCCAAAATCCTGTCGCAGATGGACCGGCGGACCAAATTCAGATCCAAAATGGGTTTTTCAGTTGAGGAGCTGTTGCTTCATTACGCAGAATTTGAAGCAGAATTCACGGCGTTTTTCGAAGAACTTCGAAATTATGCTGCACAACGCCTGATGCACGCCTAATCCATAACAGTGTTTATATTTGATGTACTTTTACGCCTTTAAATTTTATAATTGATGTCTGAAGAGAATATCTCGCGAATACGTCGCTTTTCCAGGAAGATCAGCCGCCATTTCGAGACCGTGATTTTTATTTTTAAAAAGTTGCTTTCAGAACGCCATTTCATTTATTTGGCCTGCATTCTTGTGTCCATTTCATGCGCATTGGCGGTAATCGTTTTAAAGAGCTTCGCACATTATGTTTTTGTCCTCGCACAATATATAAATGTTTACCTAAAACTTCCTTATTTCAACAGTATCCTTCCCGTGATCGGAATTTTACTGACCGTATTTGTAGTAAAACATTTCCTTGACGGAAGCATTGAAAAAGGAACCTCGCAGGTATTGTTTTCACTTGCCCGAAAAGGCGGGATCATGCCGCGCAAACAAATGTACGCGCAGGTAATCACAAGTTCCTTGACGGTTGGCCTGGGCGGGTCTGCCGGACTCGAATCTCCTATCACAATTACAGGCGCTGCGTTTGGATCCAACTTTGCGTTGAAATACCGACTTTCCCAAAAAGACCGGATGCTGCTTTTGGCATGCGGAGTAGCTGCCGGTATCGGGGCAGCGTTCAATGCACCGATCGCGGGAGTGCTGTTTGCAATTGAGGTTGTATTGACCGATGTTACGATCACTGCGTTCATTCCAATAATAATTTCAGCGGCGACCGGGGCGCTTGTTTCGCAAATCCTGCTGAATGACGACGTACTGCTGTCATTTCAGCAGCAGCAAAATTTTGATTTTCACTATACTCCGTTTTATGTACTGCTGGGTATCGTGGCGGGATTCACGGCCGTTTATCACGCGCGGAATTTCCGAAGGATCGAAGAATATTTCAGCAAGTTCAAAAATTCCGCATACCGAAGGGCACTTTTCGGCGGGTCCATGCTTGCCGTACTGATTTTCCTGTTTCCGACGCTTTTTGGTGAAGGTTATGAAAGCATCAAGACGATTTCAAACGCCGATCCCCGCGTGCTGCTTGACAATACGGTGCTTAATGATTTTCGAAACAGCGAATGGGTATTGCTGGTTTTTCTCGGAGTCACCATGCTGCTGAAATCCTTCGCGACCGGACTTACCCTTGGAAGCGGCGGTAATGGAGGAAACTTTGCCCCTTCCCTGTTTGTTGGCTCGTATCTGGGTTTTGTGCTGGCCAAGCTCTGCAACATGACGGGTCTGGCCGAATTGCCTATAGGTAATTTTGCAATTGTTGGAATGGCGGGAGTCTTAAGCGGTATGTTCCATGCGCCGCTGACTGCGATCTTCCTGATTGGCGAAATTACGGGCGGCTACGATTTGATGGTTCCGCTGATGATTGTTTCGTCTATTAGTTTTGCGGTGTCGAAACAATTTGAACGCCACTCGCTTGATGTACACAGGCTCGCCGATTCTGGCGACGTATTTACGAGCGACAAGGACAAAAATATTTTGTTGAGCATCGATATCATGAAATTGATTCGGTCGGACATGCAAACGCTGACAACTTCGTCGTCGATGGAAGATCTTATGACCGTATTGTCAAGTACGCGACAACATATTTGCCCGGTTATTAACGATGACGGTACATTAAGTGGAATCATCGACCTTGATGAGATCCGGCCTATAATTTTTAATGCCTACCGCGTGAAATTCACGCCGCTTAAGGAATTGATTACCGAGCCCAAAGAGGTGCTGCTGCATCACGAAGGAATGGAAAAGGTCATGGCAAAGTTCGAACGAACCGGTGCCAACGCGCTTCCGCTTCTCAAAAACGGCAAATATTCCGGCATAATTTTGAAAACTGAGGTGCTTGAATGTTACCGCGAACGACTCAAGGAAATGGTCATAGAATAAACACTTCTTTAACAATATCTTACCGCACCCGTACCAAAAATTTCAATCCAAAACCGTAACTTTGCGACCCCAATTGCGGAAAAGAAATATGCTTAAAACAGACGATACAATCGAAGTACTCGGCGCCCGTGTACACAATCTCAAAAATATAGATGTAACGATTCCACGCGAGAAGCTCGTAGTGATTACCGGGCTTTCAGGTTCAGGGAAATCGTCGCTCGCTTTCGATACGATTTATGCCGAAGGACAGCGGCGTTATATCGAAACATTCTCGGCATACGCGCGGCAATTCCTCGGCGGACTCGAGCGTCCGGATGTCGATAAAATAGACGGTCTTTCGCCCGTAATAGCAATCGAACAAAAAACCACAAGCAAGAGTCCACGTTCAACTGTTGGGACAATTACCGAAATTTATGATTTTCTTAGGCTGCTATACGCACGTGCTGCCGATGCTTATAGCTACAACACCGGTGAAAAAATGGTCAGTTATACCGACGACCAAATCCGGGATTTGATAAAAAGGGATTTTTCAGGAAAGCGAATCAACATCCTGGCACCTGTAATCCGTGCTCGGAAAGGCCATTATGGCGAGTTGTTCCAGCAAATAGCCAAACAGGGATTTCTGCGTGTGCGGGTCAATGGCGAGATTAGGGAAATCACTCCGGGGATGAAACTCGATCGTTATAAGACGCACGATATTGAGATTGTGATCGACCGCATGGTCGTTGAAGACACTCCCGATCACGATAAGCGACTCGGCCAAAGTATCGATACCGCAATGCATCATGGCGAGAACGTGCTGATGATTTACGATCAGGACGCAGATTCGGTGCGTTTTTTCAGCCGGAATTTAATGTGTCCGACAACCGGAATTTCGTATCAAAATCCGGAACCGAATCTGTTCTCATTCAATTCCCCTAAAGGCGCCTGTGCAAACTGCAACGGGCTCGGTACGGTTCATCAGATCAACCTTCAAAAGATTATCCCAAATCCTAAGCTTTCAATCAAACAAGGGGGTTTTGTACCGCTTGGCGAATATAAATCGACGTGGATTTTTAAACAGCTTGAGATTATTGGCGAGAAATTCGGTTTTAAATTGACGGATCCGATTTCTAAAATTTCTGCCGAAGCGCTCGATGTGATCATGAATGGCGGTAAGGACAAATTCGCGGTTGAATCGAAAACACTTGGCGTGACCAAGGAATATAAAATTGAGTTTGAAGGGATTTCGAATTTCATCAAAACGCAATTCGATGAAGCCAGTTCGACCGCACTGAAGCGTTGGGCAAAGGAATTCATGGACGAGGTGAAATGCCCGGTTTGCGAAGGAAGCCGTCTGAAAAAGGAATCATTATACTTTCGTATCCAGGACAAAAGCATTGCCGACCTTGCCGCAATGGATATTTCGGATGTGTCGTATTGGTTTGACAATATAGAATCTCAATTTACTGAAAAGCAAAAACTTATCGCGACCGAAGTAATCAAAGAGATTAAGGACAGGCTGCACTTTTTAATAAACGTCGGATTGGATTACCTCGCGCTCGACAGAAGTTCTAGATCTCTTTCGGGAGGCGAAGCGCAACGCATCAGGCTTGCAACGCAAATTGGTTCACAATTGGTCGGCGTTTTGTATATACTTGACGAGCCAAGTATCGGTTTGCACCAGCGCGATAATGATAAATTGATAAACTCGCTCGAGAAACTGCGCGATATCGGCAACTCGGTGATTGTTGTTGAACATGATAAAGACATGATCGAACGTGCCGATTATGTGATCGATATTGGTCCGCGTGCGGGAAAATACGGCGGCGAGATCATATCGGCGGGAACGCCGCAGGAAATGCTCGCCAATCACACCCTTACGGCAATGTACATGAATGGCGAACGTAAGATCGAAATCCCGCACAAGCGCCGCGAAGGCAACGGAAAATCGATCAAACTTACGGGTGCCACGGGCAACAACCTGAAGAACGTTTCGATCGAACTGCCACTCGGGAAACTGATTTGCGTAACCGGTGTTTCGGGAAGCGGAAAGTCGACTTTGATTAACGAGACACTTTACCCTATCCTGAATGCGTATTATTTCAATGGTGTCAAAAAGCCGCAACCGTATAAAAAAATTGAAGGCCTGGAACACATCGACAAAGTAATCGATATCGACCAGAGCCCAATTGGACGTACGCCGCGAAGTAATCCGGCGACCTATACCGAGGTTTTCACTGAAATCCGGAACCTTTTCACGATGACCTCCGAAAGCATGATCCGCGGTTACAAGGCCGGTAGGTTCAGCTTCAACGTCAAAGGCGGGCGTTGTGAAACCTGTGAAGGTTCGGGTGTGCGGACAATTGAGATGAATTTCCTGCCTGATGTTTACGTGGAATGCGAAACGTGTCAGGGAAAGCGCTTCAACCGCGAGACATTGGAGATACGGTATAAAGGCAAATCGATTTCGGATGTATTGAACATGACCGTTGATGAAGCCGTTCCTTTTTTCGAGAATATCCCGAAAATCTATAGAAAAGTAAAAACGATCCAGGATGTCGGTTTGGGGTACATTACGCTTGGACAACAAAGCACCACGCTATCAGGCGGTGAAGCGCAACGCATCAAACTGGCTGGCGAGCTGTCTAAGAAAGATACCGGAAATACGTTTTACATACTGGATGAGCCCACAACAGGCCTGCATTTTGAGGACATCCGTGTATTGATGGATGTGATTAATAAGCTTGTCGATAAAGGAAATACGATTCTGATCATCGAACACAACATGGATGTGATCAAACTCGCCGATTACATCATCGACATTGGTTACGAAGGCGGAAAAGGCGGCGGCGAGGTCGTGGCAAAAGGAACACCTGAAGAAGTTGCGAAAAATAAGAAAAGCTATACCGCGCAATTTTTGAAAAAAGAGTTACTTTAGCGCGGTTTTGTTTTGAGGGAAGAGCGATATGCGGAAAGGGATGATTGAAAGCGATTGGTTTGAAAGATTGATTTTGTTTTAGACTATACCCTACTCCCTATTCCCTACACCAAAATAGCCCCGATTGCGGCGGTATCCTTTTGTGAGGCGTAGCTTGCGAAGCCTGCAAAAGATAAAGCCAAAAGCGGGATAAAGCTTCAAAAAATATAAGATATGAGATTAGAAGATTTTGATAATGACGATGACAAAATAATTCAGGATAAGCTGAAACAAAAGCCGTGGAATGAGATCAGGACCAATGATTCCTGGGCGATTTTCAAGATCATGGCCGAGTTTGTTAACGGTTACGAGGCAATGGGACGGATTGGACCGTGCGTATCGATTTTTGGATCGGCACGTACCAAACCGGATGATAAATACTACCTGCTTGCCGAAAAGATTGCCTACAAGATCAGCAAGGCGGGTTACGGTGTGATCACAGGCGGCGGTCCCGGAATCATGGAAGCCGGAAATAAAGGCGCGCATCTCGGGGGCGGAACATCGGTTGGATTAAATATCGAACTTCCGTTCGAGCAGCATTTCAACCCGTATATCGACCGCGACAAGAACCTGAATTTTGATTATTTCTTTGTCCGCAAGGTGATGTTCGTCAAATATTCGCAGGGATTTGTCGTAATGCCGGGCGGTTTTGGGACTTTGGATGAGATGTTTGAGGCGATTACGCTGATCCAGACAAAGAAAATCGCAAAGTTCCCGATCATTCTTGTCGGCACCGCGTTTTGGAGCGGCCTTATCGATTGGGTGAAAGCAACTTTGGTCGACAAGTATGCTACCGTAAGTCCCGATGATATGAATCTGATTCGAATCGTCGATACTGAAGATGAAGTAGTTGACCATCTAGACAGGTTCTACAAGAAATACGATTTGAGTCCGAATTTCTAAATAAAGCTGCTCCAGGGCAGTTTTTTTTGTACGCAACCAATCCGCGATTACACATCTATACTATTGACAATGGTACTCCGTTATAATTATCTGTTTTAATCAAACACACATTTCTTGAAATCAGTTTCCCGTATTCTCAATTTAATTTTGCTGCTGGTACCGGTTACAATGTTTGCGCAGCATCATTCGAAAATCGAGGCAACGCTCAATCCCACAGAAAAAACACTGACGGTCACGCAGGAACTGAACTATGTCAATTCGTCGCCGGATGCACTTTATGTCATTGTGCTGAACGACTGGAACCACGCCTACTCTTCTAAGAAGACGCCGCTTGCAAAACGATTTTCGGATGAATTCGCAACGAGCTTTCACCTGGCGAAGGACCACGAACGCGGCAGTACGAATGAGCTCACAATTTCTGATGATTCCGGCACATTATCGTGGAAACGTACCGACAGGCAGCCCGATATTGTGACAGTGACTTTAAGCAGGCCGCTGTTATCCGGACAAAAACTCGATTTAAAACTTAGTTACACTTCAAAAGTTCCAAGTGCCCGTTTTACGCGTTATGGGTACAAAAGTGATGGAAGTTTTGTTCTTCGCAACTGGTTTTTGAGTGCTGCACGATATGAGGATCATAAATTCGTACGCTCGAGCAACAACAATCTCGATGATATATCCAACGGGACGACAAACTACGAGCTTAATTTGCGCGTGCCATCGGACTTGGAAGTCACTTCAGACCTGAACGAAGATGCAAAATTGCAGGATGAAGGTTTTAAGGTGTACGATTTCTCGGGCCAAAACCGCAATGATTTTAGTTTATACATTGAGAAAACCCCGACTTTTCGTTCGTTTCGGAACCAGCTGATTGAAGTTCACAATGGGCTTCAGGACCACAAAGTCAGCGATGTCGAAAAGGCAATCATCATCGACCGGATCGTCACGTTCGTCCACGAAAATGTGGGCGATTACCCTCATCCGAAAATTACGGTAGCGCAGACCGATTATGACCGAAATCCGTTTTACGGTTTGAACCAGCTGCCATCGTTCGTAAGTCCGTTTTCGGATGACTTTTTGTTCGAAATAAAATTCCTGAAAACGTATTTGAACAATTACCTGAAATCGAGCCTTCGCCTCAACCCTAACAAGGATAATTGGATTTATGACGGGATCCAGATTTACACAATGATGAAATACATCGATGAAAACCGTCCCGGCAGCAAGATGATGGGAAGCCTGTCGTCGCTGAAAGTACTCAAAAACTATCGATTGGTGAATCTTGGGTTCAATGATCAATACAGTTACTTTTATATGCTGATGGCCCGTAAAAACCTCGATCAGCCGTTGGGCGCGCCAAAGAACACACTTATTAAATTCAATGAACAGATTGCAGGCAAGTATCGCGCAGGACTGAGTTTTCGGTATCTGGATGATTATCTCGGCAACGACAAAGTAAAAACAGCGATACAGGATTTTTATGCGCTGAATCAGGAAAGGCAGGCAACCCGATCCGATTTTGAATCGATCCTGAAAAGGAATGCACAAAAAGACATCGGCTGGTTTTTTGAAACGATTATCGATTCGCGAAAAATCATCGATTATAAATTCGGCGACGTACTCAAAAATGACAACACCATTGTATATACGATTAAAAATCGGACAGGAACTACCGTCCCGATCCCGGTCTACGGAATTAAGGATGGCGAGGTCGTTTTCAAACATTGGGTCGAAAATGTAAGCACCGACAGCACGATTTCCGTATCTAGGAACAATGCAGATAAAATAGTATTGAACCTTAAAAACGAAGTTCCCGAGTACAACCAACGCAACAACTGGCGATCGCTAAAAGGCTTTTCCTTAACGAACAGGCCGCTGCGATTCAACGTGATGAAAGACCTCGAAGATCCAAATTATAATCAGGTCTTATATGTGCCGACCTTTACGTATAACCTTTATGACGGACTTTCACCGGGAATGCGTTTCCACAATAAAACGATACTCGACAAGCCGTTCATTTTCGATGTCAACCCGATTTATTCGGTCAATACGCAATCACTCATAGGTAATTTCAGCGCGAGCGTGAACCAGAACTATCGTGAAGGCGCGCTGTACAATATTCGATATGGGCTTGGCGGTAGTTTTTTTCATTATGCGCCCGATGCGGCTTATACCAAATTGACTCCTACAGTGCAGTTTCGTTTTCGAAAACCCAATTTCAGGAACAACAGGCGGCAGATGTTGATGTTGCGTGAAGTCATCGTACATCGCGATCCCACCGCTTTCGAAATTTCCGGTGCGGAAAATTTCCGGGATTATGCGATATTAAACATGCGATTCTTAGATTCAAAGACCGAGGTTATAAAACACTTTAGCTACTCGGGCGATCTTCAAATTGCGAAAAAATTCGGTAAATTTTCTGCCGAAACGCAGTATCGCCGATTATTTGAAGACAACCGGCAGCTTCACCTTCGCGTATTTGCAGCCGCTTTCCTTTACAATAAGACCACATCCGACTTTTTTAGCTTTGCGCTCGACCGTCCAACCGATTACCTGTTTGATTACAATTATTACGGACGATCGGAAGACACAGGATTTTTTAGCCAGCAGCTTATTTTGTCGGAAGGCGGATTCAAATCGAAGCTCGATACGCCGTTCGCAAATCAATGGATCACGACCGCAAACCTTGGTTACAGTATATGGAACTGGATCGAAGCGTATGGTGATGTCGGCCTGGTGAAAAATAGAAATAGGGATGCTGAATTTTTGTACGACAGCGGAATCCGACTGAATCTGGTGACCGACTACTTCGAATTGTATTTTCCCGTTTACTCGAACAATGGATGGGAAGTCGGCCAGGACAATTATCATGAAAAGATCAGGTTCATCATAACTCTAGATCCAAAAGTATTGGTCAATTTGTTCACCAGAAAATGGTTTTAATATCGTTCCTCAGACGATAATTTTGAATATTTGATAGTTCAGTGAAGGATTTGTCATTAATAATTCAACAAACTTTGGTTTTGAACGGCTTTTGCTGTGAATGCACGAAAACAAAAAATCGGCTGCCGATTTAGGAAGTAGCCGTATTTTACTTAAATTTGTTTTCCTAACAATCCACAATTTACTCATGATACAGGCTGAAACTACTCCCGCGCTCTCTTTTGATGATTTTAAAGCTGAAGTTATAAAAGACTACAAGCTAGCGGTTACGAGTCGGGAATGCAGCTTGTTGGGCCGACGTGAAGTCCTCACCGGAAAAGCAAAATTCGGCATTTTTGGCGACGGTAAGGAAGTACCGCAACTCGCGATGGCCAAAGCGTTCCGTAACGGTGATTTCCGTTCAGGATACTATCGCGACCAGACTTTCATGATGGCAATCGGGCAGCTTACAGTTGAGCAGTTTTTTGCCGGATTATATGGCCATTCGGATATAAACCACGATCCGATGTCGGGCGGGCGGCAAATGGGCGGGCACTTTGCGACGCACAGTTTAAATGAAGATGGGACATGGAAAAACCTGACCGTCCAAAAAAATTCAAGTTCCGATATCTCACCGACCGGTGGTCAAATGCCGCGTCTGTTGGGATTGGCACAGGCTTCGAAAATTTACAGAAATCTCTCAGGCATATCGAATGCGACCAATTTTTCGATTTATGGAAATGAGATCGCATGGGGAACAATCGGTAATGCAAGTACATCGGAAGGATTGTTCTTTGAAACGATCAATGCCGCAGGTGTACTTCAGGTGCCAATGGTAATGAGTGTTTGGGATGACGAATACGGCATTTCGGTCCACGCCCGCTACCAGACCACCAAAGAGAACATTTCGGAAATTCTCAAAGGATTCCAGCGTGATGAAAATAACAAAGGTTTCGAAATTTTCCGTGTCAAAGGCTGGGATTATGCCGAGCTTGTCGCGACCTATGCAAAAGCTGCGAAAATCGCCCGCGAGGAGCATGTTCCGGTTTTGATCCATGTTATAGAGCTAACACAGCCACAAGGCCATTCGACTTCAGGATCACATGAACGGTACAAAGACGCCAACCGGCTGACGTGGGAAGGCGATTTCGATTGCGTGAGACAAATGCGAAAATGGATGTTGTCATTCAATCTGGTAACCGAGGCCGATCTTGAGGAAATTGAATCGAACGCAAAAAAACTTGTCCTTGAGGCAAAGAAAGCCGCTTGGGAAGCTGTTACAGCTCCGATGAAGCAAGATCAGAAGGAACTTGTAACGTTGTTGGAACAAATCGCAGCAAATAGCAGCAACAGGGTTTTTATCCAAAAATATATAACTGAATTATCGGCTATAAAAGAACCGATCCGAAAAGAATTATTGGTTATTGCACGAAAAGTACTCCGGATGATTGTGAATGAGGAAGGGCAAACACAACTGGCTTCATGGATCTCATCATATACGGAACAGGCCCAGCCAAAATTCAGCTCGCACCTGTTTTCCCAATCCGATAAAAACGTGTTCTCGGTCAGGGAAGTGCTTCCGCAATATGACGAAAATGCCGAGGAAGCCGATGCACGACTGATCATCCGCGACAATTTTGATGCTATTTTCACGAAGTATCCCGAGGTACTCGTATTTGGAGAAGACGCCGGAAATATCGGCGATGTGAACCAGGGACTTGAAGGAATGCAGGAAAAGTATGGTGAGATGCGCGTTGCCGATGTGGGAATCCGCGAAGCGACAATCATCGGACAGGGAATTGGGATGGCAATGCGCGGACTTCGACCAATAGCCGAAATACAGTATCTCGATTATTTGCTTTATGCGATTCAGATAATGAGCGATGATCTCGCAACGCTTCAATATCGAACGTGTGGCCGACAAAAAGCGCCATTGATCATCCGCACGCGCGGTCACCGGTTAGAAGGTATCTGGCATTCGGGATCGCCTATGGGAATGATCATCAATGCAATTCGCGGAATTCACGTGTTGGTTCCGAGGAACATGACAAAAGCCGCGGGATTCTACAATACATTACTCGAAACCGACGAACCGGCTTTGGTTATCGAAAATCTGAATGGATATCGACTAAAGGAAAAAATGCCTGTTAACTTAGGCGAATTCAAGACCCCGATTGGTGTTGTAGAAACCATAAAGGAAGGAACAGATATAACGATCGTTTCGTATGGATCTACCTTACGCCTTGTTGAGCAGGCGGCAAAAGAACTGTTGGAAGTCGGAATTGATTGCGAAATCATCGATGCGCAGTCGTTACTTCCATTCGATGTTAATCATGACATTGTTAAAAGTGTTGCCAAAACCAATCAGTTCCTGGTTGTTGACGAAGATGTCCCTGGCGGCGCATCGGCGTATATATTGCAGCAGGTCATAGATGTGCAGAACGCGTATCAGTATCTTGACGGTAAACCCGAAACACTCTCGGCCAAAGCACACCGCCCTTCTTACGGTACCGATGGAGACTATTTTTCAAAGCCGTCGGCCGAAGACATCTATGAAAAAGTTTACGCTATGATGCATGAATTGAACCCGGCAAAATTTCCATCTTTATACTAATGTTCATAAGATACTTTACAATTCTGCCATTACAGATTAAAAATCCCGATATTGCATCTATAACCAATAAAACCAATACAATGAAAAAATCAATTTTATTATTTGGAGCAGTTGCAATGATGCTTGCGACTTCTTGTAAAGAGAAAGAAACCGAGACTATCGAGACTTCAACGACCGACACCACTGTCATCATGCATGAAACCCCGCCACCTCCACCTGCCGAGGAAGCCGATGGAACTTCAGTGAGCGTAAACTCTGACGGAATTTCAGTTGATACTAAAGACGGCGATAATTCGACCAAGGTCGACGTTAAAGACGGAAGCGGAAGTGTAGAAGTAAAAAATTAATCTCACCTAGCAGATTAAACCGGCAGCCATTAGTTGCCGGTTTTTTTTTGCGTTAAAACGATATTAAAGTTAGGATTCATTTTTCCTAAATCGAATATCTTTATTAAAAGTAAAATCTCTTCTACCCAATTGGACGAAATCAATTCATACGACGTAATTATCGTTGGAGGAAGCTATGCCGGACTTTCAGCTGCAATGACCCTTGGGCGATCATTACGCACGGTTCTGATTATCGACGCTAACTCCCCTTGCAACCGCACCGCTCCCACCGCCCACAACTTATTGGGATTTGACGGAACTCCGCCTGATAAAATCGCTGAAATCGCAAAAGCACAGGTATTGAAATATCATACCGTTACCTATCTGAATGCGATGGCAGTAGCTGTATCGGGACATGAAAATGATTTTGAGGTCGTAACCGATTCCGGGCTTAGGCTTGGCGCCAAGAAAGTGTTGCTGGCAACAGGCGTGACCGACAATTTGCCTGAAATTCCCGGAATTGAAGAATGCTGGGGAATATCGGTCGTGCATTGCCCCTACTGCCATGGTTACGAAATAGCAAACAAGAAAATCGGAATCCTGACCCATGGCGAACCTGCGTTTGAAATGGCGAAACTCATTCGTAACTGGTCGAAAGATCTGGTCATTCTGCTCAATGGGAATGACGATCTCGATGAAAATCACAGGACGTGGCTTGAGCAGAAAAAAATTCCGATAAAATCCCAAACTATCAAATCGGTTACACATCAGGACGGAATGGTGAAAAGCGTAATTTTCGATGATGATTCAGAGGAATTACTTGAGGCGATATACATCCGATCCGGAATCAGCCAGCAAATGGACATTCCGTTGCAAATGGGCTGCGAGTTTGACGAACACGGATTTATAATCGTCGACCAAAATCAGAAGACGAATATACCCGGTATGTTTGCTGCGGGCGACAATACAACGACAACCCGAACGCTGTCGGTTGCGATCGCAGCGGGAACTGTTGCCGGAATCCACATTAATAAAGAACTGATTGAAGAAAATTTTGATAACGAATGACAGAAATCAACAAAATTTCCGATTCGCAAATCCATGTTATCGACAAAAACATTCCGTATAGTGATTATGTCGCAATCGACTTGTCGGCCGGAAATTCTGAGTTGGAATCGGTCAAACTCAATGATCCGGATGATTTTGGCAGGTACATCATAAATTATCTTTCCAAACATAAGTCAGCTGTAGCGTACGGCGGATACAATGAGCATCGGAATTTATATCGTACCAGTTCTATTTTTAATTCGAATGATGCCGAAGACCGCAATATCCATATCGGCATCGATTTATGGACAAGCGCGGGAACTTCGGTACTTGCGGCACTTGACGGTACAATTCACAGTTTTTCGAATAACATCGGCAAAGGAAATTACGGACCAACAATCATCCTGAAACACGAAATTAATGATACCAACTTATACACGTTATACGGACATTTGTCGTTAGATAGTATTGACAATCTAACTGTCGGTGCATCAATCCGCCAGGGCCAGATCATCGCAGCGCTGGGAACTCCCGATGTGAATGGCGGTTATCCTCCACATTTGCATTTTCAGCTAATCCGGCAAATTGGTCCCTATTCCGGCGATTATCCCGGAGTCTGCTCGAGAAGCGATCAAACCTATTATCTGGAGAACTGCCCCGACCCAAACCTACTTTTAAAAATCAAATAAAATGAAAAAATTACTTCCCCTACTCTGCTTGTTCTTGATAATTTCAGCCTGTAAGTCAAAGTCGAAGACAGCTTCGACTAAAGCTCCTGAAGCAGAAACCAAATTTGTAAAAGTCGAACTTACAGAAGTCGATTCGCAGCAAAAGAAAAAAGCGTATGAACTCGGCAAACGGGTTTTGATGACCTGTAATACATCGCGGTTCAAGCCTTTTACCTCCAAAGAGGCGACTGCCAGTGTTATCCAAAATACCACCGAAGCACGGCTTACAAAAACCTGTTTGAAATTTCGACTAAAATACGGTGATTTCAAGGATTTGACCCTGGTTGAAGTTTGGCGTCCAAAAAATGGTGAGAGTACCATTTACCGATACAAAGCGCATTATACCAAGAAAATCGCGAATAAGGAACTGCGGGTAACGATGGACAAAGAAAATCGGATTTCGTCGCTAAAATCGACCGACTGGACCGAAAAGTACAAGCCGCTTTAGTTAAAACCACTGCTTGCGCTTGAAATCAGTCACCATTCCGATCACACTGAAATCATCACCGACCAAACGATGTAATAACCGTTATGCCAACGCAGTTCGGGCATATTGATTAATTGTGACTAAAGATAGGAGTTTTTAAAATTCCAATTTACATTTACAGAAAAATAGTATGCGCCTACTCATTACGAATATCAAGGAATTACTGCAGGTCCGGGAAGCTTCGGTCTCGAAAGTCTCGGGTTCTGAAATGGCCGAATTGCCGTCGATAAAAAATGCATTTCTACTTATCGAAAATGGACTGATTGCCGGCTTTGGCCCGATGGAAAATTTAGCGGTTCAAACGGTCGACCAGACCATCGATGCAACAGGAAAAATTGTGCTTCCCGCGTGGTGCGACAGCCATACACACATCGTTTACGCGGGTAATCGCGAACAGGAATTCGTAGACCGGATCAACGGACTTTCGTATGAGGAAATCGCCAATCGCGGCGGCGGAATCCTGAATTCTGCACAGAAATTAAATGAAACTTCCGAAGACGAATTGTATGATCAGTCGAAAGTGCGTCTTGAGGAAGTGATGCGGCTTGGCACGGGAGCTGTCGAAATCAAGTCCGGGTACGGGCTCTCGGTTGAAGGCGAACTCAAAATGCTTCGCGTGATTAAACGGCTCAAACACGACTACCCTATCGCAATTAAAGCAACTTTTCTTGGAGCCCACGCGTTTCCGAAAGAATTCAAGAATGATCATTCAGGTTATGTCAATTTGATGATTGATGAAATGCTGCCGCGAATCGCATCCGAAAACCTCGCCGAATACATTGATGTATTTTGTGAAAGCGGCTATTTTTCGATTGAAGAAACCGAGCAAATATTGAATGCTGGGTCAGCTTACGGACTTGTTCCGAAGATTCATGTCAACCAGTTCAATGCCATCGGTGGAATTGCAGCCGGCGTGAAGCATCAGGCACTTTCGGTCGACCATCTTGAGGTGATGACTTCGGATGACATCGAAATTCTAAAAAATACTCAAACCATGCCGGTGGCTTTGCCTTCATGTTCGTATTTCCTCAGCATTCCGTATACACCTGCACGTGAGATGATGAAAAACGGACTTCCGCTTGCACTGGCGACCGATTTCAATCCGGGTTCGACACCGTCGGGAAACATGAATTTTGTGGTAGCGACGGCATGCATCAAAATGAAAATGACGCCCGAGGAAGCAATCAATGCGGCAACAATTAACGGAGCTTATGCAATGGGATTGTCGGCCACTCACGGCAGTATCACAATCGGAAAGAAGGCAAACCTTATAATCACAAAACCAATTACGTCCTTTTACCAGCTTCCTTATGCATTTGGCAGTAACCTGATTGACCAGGTTATCATTGAAGGAAACCGTATTGCATAAAAAAAGGGTCCAATCGGACCCTTTACTTTTATTTCTATCTTTTATTTCAGTGAAAACGTTGTTTTTGAAACTAGGTTCCCTTTGTCGAATATGTTCACGTAGTAGTTTCCTTTTGCAAAGTCGTTGCTGGTTACGAATTCGCAAACATCAACAGATTCATTTTTATACGGGACCGTAGTCGTAAAACTATAGGTCAGGCTTTGATCACCAAAGTTTTCGGTACGTTTTTCGCCAACCACATTGTTTTTAGCATCGATGATCTGTACATAATAAATACGGTCGCCCGATTTCGCGATCTGGTTTTCAGCCAGTGAAAAACATACTTTAAGTTTGTCGGCGCGGCTCGCTTTTTCGGTTTCGATCTGTTTACCGGAGTTTCTCTGCTTAACTGCAGTCGTACGCAGGTTCATTATAGTAATTTTAGATCCTTTTTCAACCGTTTTTGCCAGATTTTCATTTTGGATTACCAACGTATCATTGTAAGTACGTGCTTTTCCAAGAGCAACGATCGTAGTATCACGTTCGATGGTCAAATCGGCATTCTGCTTTTTAAGCACTGCGATTTCCTGCATCAGCGTCTTCATTTTGGCCTCAAGGTTTCGCGCCTGATTCCTATATTTGGAAAGCGTTGCGACATCACCTTTTGCTTTTTCAAGATCTTTTATAAGTTGGTTTACTTTTTCGCGTTCGGCAATCAGCTCATCCGACATTGAAGTATTTTCGGCAATTGCGGTATCGTAGGTCGCTTTCAACGCAACAAGATCCTTCATCACGTCGTCTTTTTTTTTTACAAGCCCAGTTTGGGTCGATTTGGCATCGCTGCTCATCTTGTACATGTAGGCGAGACTTCCGGCAAGAAGAATGGCCAGGATCACGATAATCGCTTTTAGCTTGGAGCTGCTATTTTGATTTTCCATAGTAGTAAATTATTGGTTAGATTTTAACAAATTTATATTAATAATGGTTTACAACAATCTTCTTAACGAAAGTTTATATTAATATAGTATTTTTGATTTTCAAATTTCATTTATGGAAAAGTTGGTGCCGTTTACGATAAACGACCTTGCCAGGGCGACCAATCATCGCAGCGGCGAAATTAAATTCGGCGAAAAGATCCAGATTGTTCCAAAGGATTCTGACGCAATCGAATTTCTACAAACAACCACTGCAAAATACATACTTTTTGGAATACCTGAAGATATTGGTGTCCGCGCCAATTTCGGGCGCCCCGGTGCCGCATCGGCATGGAGTACGGCAATTAAAAGTATCGCAAACATCCAGCACAACCGCTTTTGCAAAGGAAATCAGCTCGCAATTCTTGGGCATCTCGACGTTTCTGAAGAAATGGAAGCTGCAAAAAATCTTGATTTCAATGTAATTGGCGACCGGCTTGCGTTGAGCCAAATCGTGGAAAAAGTAGATAAGGAGGTTGCACACATTGTGTTTTCAATCGTCAAAGCAGGAAAAATTCCGATTATAATCGGCGGCGGCCACAACAACGCATACGGAAATATTAAAGGGACAGCCCTCGCAAAGGGAAAGCCCGTCAACGCAGTCAATTTCGATGCGCATTCCGATTTCAGGATTCTTGAAGGGCGTCATAGTGGAAACGGATTTTCGTACGCATACGAGGAAGGCTTCCTTAAAAAGTACTTTATTTTCGGACTTCACGAAAACTATACTTCAAAAAATGTAATCGATTTGATCCGTAAAATGGATGATCGCGTACAGTACAATACTTATGATGAGATTGCAATCCGGAAAGCCAAAAAGTTTTCGGATGAAATGGCTGCAGCCGAAAAATTTATCGGCGGCGATCCATATGGGGTCGAGATTGATCTGGATGCCGTCCCTGGAATTGCCAGCAGCGCGATGACCTCGAGCGGATTCTCTGTTGAACGTTTACGGCAGTTTGTCAGCTATTTCGCAAAACATGAAAATGCGTCGTATCTGCACATTTGCGAAGGTGCACCCGATCTTGATGTCGAAAAAAACAATCATTTGATCGGCAAGCTCATCGGCTACCTCATAACCGACTTCATGAAGGCCAACGCCAAACAGAATTAGCCAAAATCAATATCGGGCAAATAAGCCTATCTTTGCAAAAATTCTGCCGCTTAAGACAGATATCAATCCAGCATTTATGTTATTTGAAGATTTATCACTTTCCAAAAGTATCCAACGTGCCGTCTTTGAAGAAGGCTATACCGAAGCAACGCCCATACAGGAACAGGCAATACCAATCGTCCTCGAAGGACGTGACCTGGTAGGCTGCGCACAAACGGGAACCGGAAAAACCGCAGCATTCGCAATTCCGATCATCCACCAGCTTCACCGTATGGTAGGCTCGTCCAAAAAATCAAAGGTCATCCGGGCGCTTGTAATTACGCCAACACGTGAACTCGCCGTACAAATCGGACAGAGTTTCGATACGTACGGGAAATTCACCAATCTGACGCAGCTTACCATATTTGGCGGTGTGTCGCAAGTTCCGCAGGTCGATGTACTCCGAAAAGGTGTCGATATACTGATAGCAACTCCGGGCCGACTGCTCGATCTGCACAAACAGGGTTTTATCGATCTTGATCACTTGCATACACTCGTACTTGACGAAGCCGATCAAATGCTCGACATGGGATTCGTAAACGATGTAAAGAAAATCGTTAAGCTTACGCCTCATAACCGTCAGACGTTGCTGTTTTCGGCCACAATGCCGATCGCAATCCGGGAATTGGCCGAAATGTTTCTAAAAGACCCGGCAACGGTTACCGTATCTCCGGTATCGTCGACTGCCGAAAAAGTAGAACAACGCATTTACTTTGTCGACAAATCCGAAAAACGTGCGTTGTTGTACCATCTGATCCGCAATGAAAAATTATCTGATGTGCTGGTATTTACACGTACCAAACACGGTGCCGATAACGTCGTAAAAGCGCTTCGGAAGAAAGGAGTCGCAGCCGAAGCCATACACGGCGACAAATCGCAGACCGCGCGTCAGCGTGTGCTCGATGCATTCAAGGCGAAGGAAGTTGGCGTGCTGGTTGCCACCGATATTGCCGCACGCGGAATCGACATCGACCAATTGCCGTTTGTCATAAACTTTGACCTGCCCAATATTCCCGAGACTTATGTCCATCGTATTGGGCGGACCGGACGTGCCGGAAACGGCGGTATTGCGCTATCATTTTGCAGCAGGGACGAAGCACCGTACTGGAAAGATATCCAAAAGTTGATAAAGGTTGATGTGGAAACCATAACCGACCATCCGTATCCGTGGAAAGGCGGGGCTGAAGAACCGGACGAACCTCAGAAAAATTCAAACCGAAGCGGAAAGGCGCACAAATCCCGAAAGTCGGCTACGTCAAAACAAAACAAGAAACGCTGGTATTAATCAGCGTTTTTTTTGTGGATTTGCCGCGACAGGATGGAAAATAGCTTAACAGGTTCGAACGGTTTGCTAATCACATCGTTCATCCCCGATGCCAAAGCTTCTTCGGCAACCTCGTCTTTATCGAATGCGGTAAGCGCGACGATTGGAGTTTCGATGCCTATTGCACGCAGTTTGCGCGTAGTTTCAAATCCATTTATTGCAGGCATGTTGATATCCATCAAAATTACATCGAACTGATGGTGTTTTAGCATTTCGATTGCTGCAAATCCGTCATCTGCGATCTGGCACTTAAAGTTATGGTTCTCCATAATTTTTTTCGTGACGATTTGATTGATTTTGTTGTCCTCAACTACAAGGACTTCAAATAGCTGCCCTGAACTCAAATCGACGTCGATATTGTTGACAATTTCCACCATTTTTGCCGGATCATGTTCAAATCCGATCGTAAATGTAAAGGTGGTACCACGTCCTTCGCTGCTTTCTAGATGGATCTCGCTGTTAAACAGTTCAATCAATTTTTTTACAATTGACAATCCCAGCCCGGTGCCCTGATAATCGTCTTCTTTTCGCTCAATCTGCACGAACTTTTCAAAAATTTTAGCCTGGTCGTCGGGTGCGATCCCAATTCCGTTGTCGATGACTTTAAATTCGACGTAATTGATCGTATCGATAACCTTTGTAAGTTTCGCGCTAACCCTGACCTCGCCGTCGGTTGTAAATTTAAGGGCATTGCTTACAAGGTTCATGAAGATTTGCGAAAGCCGGAGTTTATCGCCTATCATGAATTCGGGAATGTTTGGATCGACATCCATGCTGATGACGTTCCGATTGCGGATCGCAATGAACTGCAAAGAGTTTTCAATTGTCGCGATTTCATCGGATAGGTTGAAGATATTGCTTTCAAGCTTGATTTTATTCTCCTCAATTTTGTTGATCTGAAGGATGTCGTTTACAAGTGACAATAGGTATTTGGCGGAAAATTTCAGCGATTGCAGATGCGGACTGTTGACCAGTTCTTTGTGTTCATCCGAAATCATATTCGTAATCCCTACCACGCCATAAAGTGGCGTCCGCAGTTCATGGCTTATTGTGGAAACGAACTGCGTTTTGAGTAATGATGCTTCCTCGGCCCTTTCTTTTGCAACTTTAAGTTCCGAATTTGCAAGCAATAAGTTTGAATTGCTTTTCTTTCGGAAATTGTTGTTGCGGTAAAGCGTAAAAAGCAGCAAAAGCAATACCGCCATGATTGCAATGAACAAAACCACGATTATCTGTGATTTACGCAGGCTCGCGGCCTGTATGTGTTTCTCGCGTTCAATTTTATCGATGGCACGTTTGTATTCGTCTATTTCAATATTTACGCCCTCGACATCGGCTTTTTTAAGTTTGCCGGTTTCATAGATTTCATCCTTCATCTGGTCGAAAAGCGTCAGGTATTTGTAAGCATTCTCAAAGTCGCCTACTTTATTTAGGAATTTTGAATATTCCTGATAGGTATACGCCAAGTCATAATATTCCTTGTTTTTTGTGCCGATGTCTATGGCTTTTGCAAAAAACGCGTCGGCTTTCTCCTTCTCACCTTTATTGCCGAAGTAAATTCCGTTGAGCATGTTCAGATAAACAACCGTACTCTGATCGCCATGCTTTGGATGATAGGTGTTTATATATTCGAGATGAGGATAACCCTGGTCATAATCACCGATTTCGAAGTAACCCAAAGCCATGTTCAAATGAGTAAAAACGGATTGTGCAGTATCTTTAGTCCGTTCGGCAACCTCAAGCGCTTTTTGATAATAGTACAGGCCTTTATTGTACTGCTTTTTTTCAAAAAAATATACATTGGCTAAATTGTTGTTGAACCATCCAACCATAGTATCGCTCTTCGCTTTGCCGGCGTAGTACAGTGCTATCTCGTAATTTTGGAATGCTTTATCGTATTCGGATAGTTCGTCGAAATTTCCGGCGATCGTATTGTAGGCAGTTGCCATCAGATAAAAATCACGAATTTCGATGGCCTGTTTGAGTGCTTCGCGAGAATATAGCAGCGATTCCTTGAATTTCAGGTCGGTCAGGAATTCTTCGGCCTGGTCGGTAAGTTTTACGATCTCCTTTCGGTCATAATCTTGCTGCTGTGCGGAGGCGAAATAAACTGACAGCAGCATCAAGAGCAGGATTCTGGATCGGGGCATGATTTCAGATTTGGTTTCCAAATATACATTTATAAACCGAAATTAAAAATCCCGGCAAGTGCGCCGGGATTAAATTAATTTCTGATCAATTTCCTGTACTTTATACGTTTAGGAGTAATGTCGCCACCAAGGCGTTTCTTCTTATTCTCTTCATATTCTGAGAAACTACCCTCAAAGAAATATACTTCCGAATTGCCTTCAAAAGCCAGGATATGCGTACAAATCCTGTCGAGGAACCATCTGTCGTGCGAAATCACAACGGCACACCCGGCAAAATTTTCAAGACCTTCTTCAAGCGCACGCAGCGTATTGATGTCGAGGTCGTTCGTCGGCTCATCGAGAAGCAAAACGTTTCCTTCCTCTTTTAGCG
>JAEYZX010000033.1 GCA_023427845.1 Bacteroidota bacterium | reverse complement strand
CTTGCGAAAATAAATAAAATACTTCTGCCTTCTTTTACGCGTCGGCAGCTTGATCTGAGCAAAGCTACAAAGTGGCAGAAAGCATTGATTGCATGGAAATACTATGTCACTACACGCGCATTGGATTAGTATTTGATTGCTGAAAAAATCTCTTGTTCGGCAATTTTAGCGCGTCCTTGCAGAAATTCGAGTTCCATTAAAAAATTGAGCTGTACGATAATCCCGCCACCTTGCCGCACAAGATCACAGACTGCTTTTGCGGTGCCTCCTGTCGCGAGAACATCATCGTGAATCAGTACACGGTCGCCAGGCGAGATTGCGTCGACATGCATTTCGAGCGTGTCGGTTCCATATTCAAGGTCGTAGGTTGCCGAAATCGTTTGGAACGGCAACTTGTTCTTTTTGCGAATTGGTACAAAACCTGCATTCAATTCCTGCGCCAGTAGAATTCCGAAGAAGAATCCCCTGCTTTCTATGCCAATGACCTTATCGATTTGCCTTTCATTCAAAGGTTCTTTCAACATTTCAACAGTTGTACGAACCGCTTCCGGGTTATTCAATAGCGGAGTAATATCTTTAAATTTTATCCCTGGTTTTGGAAAATCCTGAACATCACGTATATAGTCGGTCAGCTTCATATTTTTAAAAATTTGATTTGCAAGTTAAGCATTTATGCCTATATTTGCACCCGTTAAAGGCCTCGTGGCGCAACTGAATAGCGCACTTGATTACGGCTCAAGAGGTTACTGGTTTGAATCCAGTCGAGGTCACTTAAGAATGGGAAGCTCACACGTAAGTGTGGGCTTTTTTTATTACCTAACTTTCTTAGCTTGCTCAAAGAAAGTTAGGTATGAAAAAGACCAAAATCGATCAGCGATCGATTGTGCTTCCCATTTCCACTACGGAGTTTTGCGGGATATTCAATCCAGTCGAGGTCACTTAAGAATGGGAAGCTCACACGTAAGTGCGGGCTTTTTTCATATCTAACGTTCTGAGCTTGCTCAAAGAAAGTTAGGAATGAAAAAGACCAAAATCGATCAGCGATCGATTGCGCTTCCCATTTCCACTACGGAGTTTTGCGGGATATAATCCAGTCGGCTTTCAAAGCAGTTCCGAACTCCCCCAAAACCTGCAACTACTTTCCCAAATTATGTAATAATTCAGAGGACATTGTAAACGAAATTTGAGTATCCAACACAAATCCCGTCACAAAAAACCAAACAATGAAAATCCTCAAGATTCAAGTTCTTCGCGGTCCGAACATTTGGAGTAATTACCGGTCAAAGCTAATACAGATGCGGCTTGATCTCGAGGAAATGGAGCAGCGGCCCACGAATAAAATCGATGGGTTTAGGCAACGCATCGAAACTTTGATTCCGTCGCTGTACGAACATCGATGTTCCGAAGACAGCAAAGGCGGCTTTTTCTACAGGGTTGGCCGAGGCACATGGATGGGCCATGTCATTGAACATATTGCACTCGAACTTCAATCGCTTGCAGGAATGGAAACCGGATACGGCCGTACGCGTGAAACCTATACGCCCGGAGTCTACAATGTTGTGTTTAGCTATGTAGAAGAGAATGTAGGTGTTTATGCTGCTGAGGCTGCCGTCAGAATAGCAGAAGCTCTTATAAATGGTGAAGCTTACGATCTGCAGTCCGATATTCAGCGGATGCGTGAAATCCGTCAGCGCGATCGATTAGGTCCGAGTACATCAAGTATCGTCAACGAAGCCGTCGCACGTGGGATACCCTGGATGCGGCTAGGGACAAATTCACTTGTACAGCTGGGATTCGGAATCAACCAGGTGAGGTTTCAGGCAACTCTAACGAAAAAGACCAGTCAGATAGCCGTACAACTTGCGAGCAATAAATCCGAAACAAAAAAAATGCTTAAATCGGCTTCAGTTCCAATTGCCGAATCGGGAGTCTGCACCAATATTTCGAATATGGAACGAATTATCGCCGATATCGGATTTCCGGTTGTTGTGAAACCACTCACCGCCAATCGCGGAAAAGGAATAACAATAAATATAAACTCAAAACAGGCCGCAAAGGAGGCGCTGGCGCATGCAAAAAAGTACAGCCGGCATGTCATTGTGGAGAAATACATAACAGGATCCAATTTTAGGGTTTTGATAATCGACAATAAATTTGTCGCGGCAGCCCAACGAGTACCTGCAAATGTTACGGGAAATGGGATGGATACCGTGCAACAACTCATTGATCGGGAGAACTTAAATCCCAACCGCGGACTTGGTCATGAAAATGTGCTAACGGAGATCGTAATCGACAATGATACTTTGACGACACTCAAACACAGAGGTTATACTCTTGAGTCGATTCCCGCAAATTACGAGGTTGTTTACCTCAAATCGACCGCCAAACTCAGTACCGGAGGATCATCGATAGATGTAACCGAAATGGTTCATCCTGAAAATATTTTTTTGTGCGAACGCATAGCGATGGTCATCGGACTGGATGTTTGTGGCATCGACATTATCGCAGAGAATCTTACCGATCCACTCACTTCAAGTGGCGGTGTGGTGCTATCGGTTAATGCTGCACCCGGGTTTAGGATGCATCTTGCGCCAACCGAAGGGCTACCGCGCAACGTGGCTTCACCAGTAATCGATTTGCTTTATCCACCGGGAAAACCAAGCCGCATTCCGATTTTCGCGATAACCGGAACCAATGGTAAAACTACCACTACCCGACTTTTGGCGCATATTGTGAAATACAACGGCCACAAAGTTGGTTTTACGACATCGGACGGAATTTACATCCAAAACCACATGATGGAAAAAGGCGATACTACAGGGCCTTACAGCGCGGAATATGTTTTGCGGGACCCGACCGTCGAGTTCGCGGTTCTCGAGACGGCAAGAGGCGGAATCCTTCGTTCAGGGCTTGCTTTCAATAAATGCGATATCGGAATCATCACCAACATCAAAGAAGATCATTTGGGCCAGAGCGACATCCATACGATTGGCGACCTCACAAACGTAAAAGCAGTTGTCGCGCGCAGTATAAAAA
>JAEYZX010000026.1 GCA_023427845.1 Bacteroidota bacterium | reverse complement strand
GCACACAAGCATTATGTCCGCCAAAACCAAAGGTGTTGCTCATCGCTACTCGAATATCGCGTTTTTGCGCCTTGTTCAAAGTCAGGTTTAACGCCGGATCGATATTTTCGTCAACAACATTGTGATTGATGGTTGGCGGTACGATTCCGTGCTCCATCGCCAAAATTGACGCAATGGCTTCCACGGCGCCGGCGGCTCCCAAAAGGTGCCCTGTCATCGATTTTGTCGAGTTGATGTTGATTGTTTTTGCGTGATCGCCAAAGACTGCGCTTATAGCTTTAAGTTCTGCTACATCGCCAAGCGGAGTTGAGGTTCCGTGCGTATTGATGTGATCGACATCTTCGGGGTTCATTCCGGCATCGCGAAGCGTGTTTTTCATTACTGCGATCACGCCTATTCCCTCCGGATGAGGTGCCGTAAGGTGATACGCATCAGACGACATTCCACCGCCGCCAATTTCGCAGTATATTTTAGCACCACGCGCTTTTGCGTGTTCGTAATCTTCGAGTACAAGTGCTCCTGCGCCTTCGCCAAGAACAAACCCGTCACGTGTTGCATCGAATGGTCGCGAGGCAGTTTCGGGTGATTCATTACGGGTTGAAAGTGCGTGCATCGAGTTGAATCCGCCCATGCCTGCTATAGTGATCGCAGCTTCGGAGCCCCCGGAAATAATGACGTCGCACATCCCTAAACGGATGTAGTTGAACGCATCGATTAAGGCATTTGCAGAAGAAGCGCACGCTGACACTGTAGTATAATTCGGACCCATATAACCATTGCGCATCGAAATGTGCGCCGGTGCGATATCGGCTATCATTTTTGGAATAAAGAAGGGGTTGAATTTGGGTGTACCATCACCTTTGGCATAGTACATTACCTCCTCCTGAAATGTTTCAAGACCACCAATCCCGGCGCCCCATATTACACCAACACGGTATTTATCGACATTGTGATCGGTAATTCCGGCGTCTTTGATGGCTTCATCGCTGGCCGCAATTGCATATTGCGCGAATTTATCAAGTCGACGTGATTCCTTTCGGTCCATAAAATCTTCGACATTGAAGTTTTTGACTTCGCAGGCAAATTTTGTTTTGTGTTTCTCAGTATCGTAATAAGTAATAGGGGCGGCACCACTGGCACCATTGACAAGGCTGTTCCAGTATTCCTGTATATTATTTCCGATAGGAGTAAGAGCACCTAATCCTGTTACAACAACCCGCCTTAATTCCATATATAATATTTATAATTGCACTTTAAACAAATAATACCTATGCTTTTTTATATGTTAACCATAAAAAGACACAGGTATTACATTAATATCTAGATGATTGAAAATCAATCAGGCATGAAAATCTAACAATAATTACACCCGTAAACAAGAGGATACGGGTGCGGGTATGAATTATTTTTTAGCTTCTTCGATGTAAGAAATCGCCTGGCCAACAGTAGCAATATTTTCAGCTTGGTCGTCTGGAATCTGGATATCGAATTCTTTTTCGAATTCCATGATAAGCTCAACGGTGTCTAATGAATCAGCCCCTAAATCATTCGTGAAGCTTGCTTCTGTTACGACTTCGTTTTCGTCAACGCCTAATTTATCTACGATAATAGCCTTTACTCTTGATGCAATGTCTGACATAATCTTTGATTTTTAAATTTAAATTTGTTGGCAAAAATAAAAAACTTATTTTTAAAACAACCCTTTAGTTCATAAATATGAGCACTAATTTAGAAAATATATTTCATAATGACTTCCTAAATTATTTAATATGATTAATAATGCTTTTTTTTGCAGTGACCAAATCTGACACAAATGAAACACCTTGTGATCTTTGCTTCCGGGGCGGGTTCCAATGCAGAAAATATCATCACGCATTTTAATAATGGCAGTGTCGCAAATGTGGTTGCGGTTTTTACCAACAATCCAAACGCAGGTGTAATTGACCGGGCTAAAAATCACAATGTGCCCGTCATAATTTTCACTAAAGACGAGTTGCTGTCGGATGTGGTTTTAAATAAAGTCCGCTCTTTCAATCCCGCACTGATCGTACTAGCAGGTTTCCTGCTCAAAATCCCACAACACATAATAAACGGCTTCCGCGGCAAGATAATCAACGTGCACCCTGCTTTACTTCCTAAATATGGAGGAAGGGGAATGTACGGAATGAACGTTCATCGTGCGGTACTTGAAAACAATGAATCAGAAACCGGTATATCGATTCACTATGTTGATGAACATTACGACAACGGCGATTTGATTTTTCAGGCACGGATTAATGTTGACGACTGTGTTACTCCCGACGAAATCGCACAGCGGATACACAATCTTGAGCACGAACATTTCCCTGAAGTTATATCAAAAATAGTTACCGATAAATGACCGCACACGACGTCTATATTTATACTGATGGCGCTGCTAAAGGAAATCCGGGGCCTGGCGGCTATGGCGTTGTAATGGAATGGGTCGGCAAACCTTATCATAAAGAGTTTTATGAAGGATTCAGATTGACGACCAACAACAGAATGGAACTTCTCGCTGTAATTGTCGGACTTGAAAAGTTGAAAAATCCCAACACAAAAGTGCTTGTGATTTCCGATTCCAAATATGTTGTTGATGCAGTTTTGAAAGGTTGGGTGTTTGGCTGGGAAAAGAAAGGATTTGCGGGTAAAAAAAATCCGGATCTGTGGATGCGCTTTCTGAAGGTTTATCGTAAACACAAAGTTGATTTCAAATGGATAAAAGGCCATAACAATCATGTGCAGAATGAACGTTGCGACCAACTGGCCGTAATGGCATCAGCGCAATCGCAGCTTTCAGTTGACCATGCATACGAAGCTTCAGCCGAAAAGCTTTTGTAACCCATTGTGTATTAGACGGATGTTTTAGCAAAACTTTACAACTGACGACTTTTGCAACTTTAATAGTTATGCGGTATCTTTGCGCCTTAATTCAAAACCCATAGATGAATAAATTACTTATTGTCGGCACCGTTGCATTTGACGCTATTGAAACCCCTTTCGGAAAGACAGACAAAATTCTTGGCGGTGCTGCAACATACATCGGATTATCCGCATCATTTTTTAATGTGAAGTCGGCAATAGTTTCAGTTGTGGGCGATGATTTTCCTACGGAGTACATTGATATATTGACGCAGCGAAAAATCGACATTTCAGGTCTTGAAATCGTAAACGGTGGGAAAACTTTTTTTTGGAGCGGTCGCTATCACAACGATTTGAACTCACGCGATACTCTAACGACCGAACTCAATACATTGGCCGATTTTCAACCTAAAGTGCCCAACGATTTTAAAGATGCAGATGTCGTAATGCTCGGCAACCTGCACCCGTTAGTGCAAAGCAGCGTTTTGGATCAGATGGAACAAACCCCGAAACTGGTTGTGCTCGACACAATGAATTTTTGGATGGATTGTGCATTGCCGGAACTGCTTGAAGTCATCAAAAGGGTAGATGTAATCACGATCAACGACGAAGAGGCGCGACAGCTATCGGGTGAATATTCACTTGTAAAGGCAGCAGCGAAAATACATACAATGGGGCCAAAATATGTTGTGATTAAAAAAGGCGAACACGGTGCTTTGCTTTTCCACGACAAAGAAGTGTTTTTCGCACCCGCACTACCGCTTGAAGAAGTCTTCGATCCAACAGGCGCAGGAGATACCTTTGCGGGCGGATTTGCAGGATTCATTACCCAAAGTGAAAACGTCTCGTTTGAAAATATGAAAAATGCCATTATTTACGGCTCGAATCTTGCATCGTTCTGCGTTGAAAAATTCGGCACCGAAAGAATGGTTTCGCTGGATAAAGAAGAAGTATACGACCGCCTCAAACAATTCAGGGCGCTGACACATTTTGAAATAGCATTAGATTAATCATGCGCCTCGGTAACGGGGCGTTTTTGTTTTACGGTCAATAACTCCGCGACCTGGTAATGAAAAGACGGACAACAATAACTACAACACAACTACAATGAGCGATATACTTCACCATGAATGCGGAATTGCCTTTTTGCGACTTAAAAAGCCACTGCAATTCTACAATGATAAATACGGCACTGCGTTTTACGGAATTCAGAAAATGTACCTGTTGATGGAAAAGCAACACAACCGTGGTCAGGACGGCGCCGGTTTGGCAAGCATCAAGCTTGATGTCGAGCCGGGTGAGCGTTATATCAGCCGCGTGCGGTCGAATGCTCCACAGGCAATACAGGATGTGTTTTCGCAAATCAATGACCGGATCAACCTCGAACTAAAATTAAATCCGGAATATGCCGATGATGTCGAATCGCAAAAGAAAAACATTCCATACATAGGCGAGGTCTTTTTAGGTCACGTGCGATATGGAACTTTTGGAAAAAACAGTATCGAAAGCGTTCATCCATTTCTTCGTCAGAACAACTGGATGCATCGTAATTTGATTGTCGCAGGTAATTTCAATATGACCAATGTATCCGAACTTTTCAACAGCCTGGTCGAATTGGGCCAGCATCCGAAAGAAATGGCCGATACCGTGACAGTTATGGAAAAGATCGGGCACTTTCTTGATGAAGAAGTCACCGACCTGTATCATGAATGCAAAGTTGCCGGATTGTCGAAACGCGAAGCGTCACCTGTTATCGCAGAAAAACTCGACGTGAGAAAAATATTGAAACGCGCCTCCAAAGGTTGGGACGGTGGTTACGCGATGTGCGGAATGTTCGGGCACGGAGATGCGTTTGTATTCCGCGATCCAGCCGGAATCCGACCTGCATTCTTTTATGAAGATGATGAGGTAGTAGTGGTTGCATCCGAACGACCCGTGATACAAACGGTTTTTAATATCGACTTCGATAAAGTAAAGGAATTACAGCCGGGCCATGCGTTAATTATAAAAAAGAATGGCGAAGTCTCGGAAGAGGAAGTCATCACGCCCACAGTAAAGAAATCCTGCTCATTTGAACGCATTTATTTCTCGCGCGGAAGTGACGCCGAGATCTACCAGGAACGAAAAAATCTCGGAAGATTGTTACTGCCGGCGGTTCTGGAAACCATCGACAATGACACCGATAATACGGTTTTCTCTTATATTCCAAATACTGCCGAAACCTCTTTTTACGGAATGGTCGAAGCAGCCCAGGATTTCCTGAACCAGCGTAAAAACGATTACATCCTCAAAAACAGGAAAACGCTGACCAAAGAAACGCTGCACGAACTTCTGGAAGTGAAAATCCGGACCGAGAAAGTCGCTATAAAAGATGCGAAACTCCGCACGTTCATAACTGAAGACAGCAGCAGGGACGATTTGGTTGCACACGTATATGATGTCACATACGGCGTCATTAAACCGACCGACAATCTTGTGATCATCGACGACAGTATCGTTCGCGGCACAACATTAAAAATGAGCATCATCAAGATGATGGACAGGCTGAAACCAAAGAGCATCATCATCGTTTCATCGGCACCGCAAATCCGTTACCCCGATTGTTACGGAATCGATATGGCAAAGCTGGAAGGACTTGTTGCATTCCGCGCAGCCTTGGAACTCCTAAAGGAACGCGGATTGTATCATATCGTGGATGAAGTTTACGAAAAATGCAAAGCGCAACAGAATTTCAAGGATGATGACGTGCTGAATTATGTAACCGAGATTTATGCGCCTTTCCATCATCAGGAAATTTCAGACAAAATAGCCGAAATGCTAAGTTCTCCCGAAATCAATGCCGATGTCAAAATCATATTCCAAACTGTTGAGAACCTGCACCTCGCATGCCCTAACAATTTAGGTGATTGGTACTTCACCGGCGACTATCCAACTCCGGGCGGCAATCGTGTTGTAAATAAGGCTTTTATGAATTTTTATGAAGGTAAAGATGCACGCGCTTATTGATAACCTATTGTTTTTAGCAGTTTATCGAGTTTCGGTGTATTTCATCTAATATTTTTGTCGGCAACCAACAACTGCTTTACATTTGGAGAACCATAGCATTAGTAGGTTAAGTTTATGGTAGATTTGGGGCAAAAAGGGTGAAAGAAATTTCACCTTTTTTATTGGAATAAAGTGAAGGAAGACGACAGACCGCTTCGTTTTCAGACGACAGACCGCTTCGCTGACAGATTACAGACCGCTTCGCTTTGAGACAACAGACCGCTTCGCTGACAGATTACAGACTGCTTCGCTTTGAGACAACAGACCGCTTCGCTTTCAGATTACAGACCGCTTCGCTTTGAGACAACAGACCGCTTGGCTTTCAGATTACAGACCGCTTCGCTGACAGATTACAACCGACAGATAAAAAAACAGGTAATAAAAAAGGGACGCGATTGCATCCCCTTTTTTATAAATATTATTTTAAGCTTTGGCGTAGACCCATAAATTTAAACTCCGGGCCTTTTACCTTGAGTCTTGCGGCATTTACACATTCGCATTCTTCCCCTTTGCATATCTGCTCGACACTTCAGTCCAATTGATCACATTGAAAAAAGCTTCAATATAATCAGGTCTTCTGTTTTGATAATTCAAATAATACGCATGTTCCCAAACATCCATGCCTAAAATCGGTGTTCCTCCGCAGCCCACGTCAGGCATCAGCGGATTGTCCTGATTCGGTGTTCCGCATACGTCAAGCTTTCCGCCATCCTGAACACACAACCACGCCCATCCCGAACCGAATTGCGTTGCCCCGGCTTTTGAGAATTTCGCTTTGAATTCGTCGAAACTTCCAAAATCCCTTTCAATCGCCTCCATCAGTTCACCATTCGGCTGGCCACCGCCATTCGGCGACATGATCGTCCAAAACAAGTTGTGGTTGTAATATCCGCCACCATTGTTTCTGACCGCCGCATTTTTCTTGTCGAGATTCAAAAGGATGTTTTCAATCGTTTTGCCTTCCATGTCGGTTCCGGCAATTGCTGCATTTAAATTCGTCGTGTACGCATTGTGATGTTTTGTATGATGTATCTCCATTGTGCGCGCATCAATATGTGGTTCCAACGCGTCGTACGCGTAAGGTAATTTTGGTAATTCAAAAGCCATAATTATACTGTTTTAATGATTCATAAATATTTATATTCAAATTTAAACATTTAACTTTGGAATGCGCAATCCTGTCTGATTATAATTTTTTTCAGGAGCATTATCCCGCTGTCCGCTTTATCTTTTTATCCGCGAAAAGCGGAATAAAAAGGATATCGCTTCCCATCGGGGCTAGGCATTCCGCTCTAAACGAATAACCGTTAAACCACTAAATTTTTGGCCACTCCAACATCGCAAATTCCTTCCTTCTCAATTTATGATGCCTCGGCAGGTTCGGGAAAAACATACGCCCTGGTCCGCGAATACCTCAGAATAATCCTGACTTCAAATAAAGACGATGCGTATCGGAACATCCTTGCGATCACGTTTACGAACAAAGCGGTCCACGAAATGAAAAGCCGCATCGTCGGCAATCTTTCCGAATTTGCAAAAGACGCGCCCGAAAAGAAAGCTGCCGATCTTATGCAGGTGCTTAGCGCCGATACCGGAATGTCGGTTACCGAAATTAAAGACAAGGCAAAAAAAATCATCAAACACATCATCCACAATTACGCTGCGTTTGATATTTCGACAATCGACAAATTTACCCACAAAGTCATTCGTGCCTTTGCACGCGATTTAAACCTGCCGGTTACTTTCGAGGTTTCGCTCGACACTGAAAACCTTTTGACGGAAGCAGTTGATGAAATTATCGCACAGGCAGGCGTCGATGAAACGCTCACGAAACTGCTGGTCGATTTTACGATGGAAAAAACCGACGACGACAAATCGTGGGATATCTCACGCGAAATCCTTGAAACCGGCCGGCTCGCATTAAACGAGAACAACCGCAATGAGATTCTCCATTTCAAGGATAAAACGATTGAGCATTTTGTGGATTTAAAACAAAAGCTTCTCGAAGCCTGTAAAAGCCTTGAAAGCGAATGCAGCGAACTCGGCGCAGAAGCACTTGCGTTAATTTCGCATCACGGAATAGACCCGAAATCATTCTCGGGCGGACATTTTCCGAATCACCTCAATTATATTCAGCGTGGCGAACTCAAAAGCACACACAAAAAATACCGGTCGCATGAAGATGTCAGGATCAACAAATCGGCGCGCGATTCTGATTTAATACAGGCGATGCTTCCGCAAATGCTTGGCATACTTGACAATGTTTATAAGCGATATGAAAAAAACGATTTCTATAAGGCATTCCTGAAAAACATCACTCCGCTTTCTCTTCTTAATACCGTAAGTCATCAACTCGCCAGAATCCAGCAAGAGCAAAATATATTGTCGATATCTGAATTCAATGCCTTAATCCATCGCGAGATACAAAACCAGCCCGCACCTTTTATTTACGAACGGCTGGGCGAAAAATATCGTCATTTCTTTATTGATGAATTTCAGGATACGTCCGAAATACAATGGCAAAACCTGATTCCGCTGATTGACAATGCACTTTCCGGAGAAGATCATTCAGGCCAGAAGGGCACGTTGATGATTGTGGGCGATCCAAAGCAATCCATTTACCGATGGCGTGGTGGAAAGGCAGAACAATTCATCGAACTTGGAAAAGAACACAATCCGTTCAGCAACAAAGACAAGAAACAGTTTACACTTGACACGAATTATCGGAGTTATTCGCATGTGATTGATTTCAACAACGAGTTTTTTGAACTACTGGCCCACAAGTTTACAAACGATGATTATAAAGACCTGTACCAAAACCGGAGCAGGCAGAAAAGTACCGGGAAATCCGGTGGCTATGTCAACATACGACTGATTCCAAAGTCGGGGCAGGATGATGAAGCGTCAAACAAATCTGAGCTTCATTTGACGGCCACGTTGGAAACCATCCAAAAAGTACTTGATCAAGGGTTCGCATATCGTGACATTGCTATCCTCACACGAAAACGCAGTCACGGAGTTGCGGTCGCAAATTGTTTAACTGAACATGAAATTCCGCTTTTGTCATCTGAAACATTGCTGATTCAAAACTCGACCGAGGTCAAATTTGTAATTCAACTGCTCCAATATCTAAGCAATGGCAATGACATTGAGGCGAAAGCGTATTTTTTGCAATATCTTGCCGCCAATTTGCAGGATGCGATGCCGGTCCATGATTTTATTGCGCATGGATTATCATTAGCTGATGAGCAAATTTTTGAAAGTTGGCTGTCGGGATTTATCTCCGATAGGTCAATCTCCTTCCGGGACCTGCGTCGGAAATCGTTGTATGAAACTGTCGAAATCATTATCTCGGCATTCATTGCCCCAAATAAAAGCGATGCCTATCTGCAGCATTTTTTGGATGTAGTCCTTGAGCGCGATGTCAGGAATCAATCAGGAATCGCCGATTTTTTGGTTTATTGGAGTAAAAATGGCGATAAGTTCAGCATTCCATCACCTGATAAGATGAATGCAGTCCGGGTCATGACGATACACAAAGCGAAAGGACTCGAATTTCCTGTAGTGATCATGCCGTTTGCGGAAGAAGACTACAATCGGAAACCTAAAGACAAATTGTGGCTGGATGCCGAAGACGAGACAATCGATATTGGTAAAGTCCTTATCGACAACAGCAGTGCCGTTGAAGGATTTGGTGCCGATGCAGCGCTGCTATACAATCTAAAAAAGCAGGAAGAACTGCTGGATAATATCAATGTGCTATACGTTGCACTAACTCGTGCCGAAGAACAACTGTATATCATTTCAGGAATGAATCTGACGGCAAATGGCGATATATGCGAAAACAATATGTCGGAGTTTTTTATGAAATTTCTTGAGTCGAAAGGCCAATTCGACACAAACATATTTGAATATGAATTTGGCGTTGCCGCAAAAGTGTCGGAGCCGTCAAAAGAGATTGATCCGCCCGCTTTGATACCGTCGATTAAAAATCTATTTGATCCCGCCAACATAAAAATTGCGCAACGCGAATCGATGATGTGGGGCACCGTTCAACAGGACGCGATCGAATATGGAAATACAGTCCATGAAATTTTGTCGTTCGTCAGTTCGAAGTCGGATGTCGAATCAGCGCTGACTATAGCAATTGAAAACGGCATAATTGCTGAAAATCAGAAGCAGAATGTTCGCCTCACGATCGACTCGATAGTGGATCACCCTGAATTAGAGCAGTTTTTTGACGAAAATAACAGGGTGTTGAATGAGCAGACAATAATCAGAAGCGGAAATTCGGCGATTAAACCCGACCGTGTCGTACTCAATCTGGAAAACGAAGCATATCTGCTTGACTATAAAACGGGTACCCATCATCAAAAGTATCAAATCCAGCTCGAGACGTATCAGGAAGCACTCGAAAACATGGGATTTATGGTAACTAAAAAAGCTCTGGTGTACATTGGAGCGAAAGTGAATGTGGTAAATTTGTAGAACTTTAAAATAATAAACACAAATCGATGTACGGAAAAATTAAAGAACATCTTCAAAACGAATTAAAAACAATTGAAGATAACGGCATTTTTAAAAAAGAGCGAATCATTACATCGCCTCAGGGAGCGGAGATTACTATTTCTACAGGTGAAACAGTATTGAATTTTTGCGCGAACAATTACCTTGGACTATCATCCCATCCCGAAGTTGTCCAGGCTGCGAAGGATGCGCTTGATTCGCATGGTTTCGGAATGTCGTCTGTGCGATTTATTTGTGGGACACAGGATATCCATAAGGAACTCGAAGCGAAGATCGCCCGATTTTACGGTACCGAAGACACAATTTTGTATGCCGCGGCATTTGATGCAAATGGCGGCGTGTTCGAACCATTGCTAAATGAAAATGACGCGATCATTTCGGACAGTCTAAACCACGCCTCGATTATCGACGGTGTTCGTCTGTGCAAAGCTGCGCGATACCGTTACGAAAACAGCAATATGGACGAACTCGAGCAACAGTTGATAAAAGCTAATGAAGCAGGTGCAAGATTTAAGTTGATCGTTACCGATGGCGTGTTTTCGATGGACGGAGTCGTTGCGCCACTGGATAAAATTTGCGATTTAGCCGATAAATACGACGCATTGGTCATGGTCGATGAATGCCATGCTGCTGGGTTTATCGGGGCCACCGGAAAAGGAACACTGGAAGCCAAAGGTGTCATGGGACGTGTAGATATTGTTACCGGAACACTTGGTAAAGCACTTGGCGGTGCAATGGGTGGCTACACAACCGGTAAAAAAGAAATCATTGAAATATTACGACAGCGTTCACGGCCGTATTTGTTTTCGAATTCACTTGCGCCGGCAATCGTCGGTGCGTCGATAAAGGTGTTTGAAATCCTTGAAAATGATACAGCGCTTCGCGATAAGCTTGAATGGAATACGAATTACTTCAAAAAGGGAATGAAGGAGGCCGGATTCGATATCATCGATGGCGATTCGGCAATCGTTCCTGTAATGCTTTATGACGCAAAATTATCTCAGCGAATGGCCGATGAATTGCTCAAAAAAGGCATTTACGTAATCGGGTTCTTTTTTCCGGTTGTTCCGAAAAATAAGGCTCGGATCCGTGTTCAATTATCAGCGGCCCATACCGTTGAACATTTGAATCATGCAATAAAATCTTTTAAAGATGTAGCACATTCTCTAAACATTCTTAAAAGCTAGCCCATTGTCTAAAAAATATGTTATTTTTTAACATTTCACTTTGTGATTAAAATTTAACACATTACTTTTGTTCTAATAACTTTTGTAACTAAAAATAAAATCAAGTATGAAACATCTAAACAAAATTTTTGCCGCAGCGGTCCTGTTGTTCGGTTTGAGCACACAGGCTCAGGACGAAAACAATCCGTGGGCAATTTCATTCGGAGTAAATGCAGTTGACACTAGAATCAGTGCAGCTTCATCTGTCGAAGATCAATTTGGGCAATTTTTTGACGCCAAAGACAACTGGAACATCCTACCATCTGTTTCTTATTTTAATGTTTCGAAGTATGTAGGAAGTGGTTTTGCGGTTGGAATCACAGGATCAGTCAACAACATCGACAGATTTGTTAACGAACGTGTTGGCGAATCATGGGATTATGAAGTAACAAACCCTGGTGACCTGAAATATTATGCAGTGGATGCTGATGTAAAGTACAGCTTCCTGGAATTGATCGGAGTTAAATGGTTCGATCCGTCGCTTCACCTTGGTGGTGGTTACACTTGGTTAGGTGACAAAGCTAATGGAGCTACAGTTAATGGTGGTCTTGGAATCACATTCTGGTTTACTGAGCAAGTTGGTCTTCAGTGGAAATCTACTTACAAGCACTCATTCGACGACCGTCAGGAAAGAGGTATGATTGACAATTTGCCTGCACACATGCAGCATTTTGCAGGTCTGACTTTCAAATTCGGAGGTAAAGATACTGACGGTGACGGAATTTACGATAGAGATGACGCTTGTCCGGAAGTAGCTGGTCTTGCACAATTCAATGGGTGTCCTGATACTGACCTTGACGGAATCCAGGATAGTGCTGACGAATGTCCTAATGAAGCTGGTCCAGCTGAGTTGAATGGTTGCCCAGACAGAGACGGTGATGGAGTTGCCGATAAAACTGACGCATGTCCTGATACTGCCGGTCTAGCTGCACTTAACGGATGTCCAGACGCTGATGGTGACGGTGTTGCCGATAATGTTGACAAATGTCCTTCTGTGGCTGGTCCAAGAGAAAATGGCGGTTGCCCATGGCCGGATACCGATGGTGATGGTGTACTTGACAAAGATGACAAATGTCCGTCAGTTAAAGGTACTGCCGCTAACCTGGGATGTCCAGAAATCACTGAGGAGACTATCAAAAAATTGAATGAGTATGCTAAGACTATCTTGTTCAACAGCGGTAAGTCTACTTTCAAAGAACAAACTTTCCCTGTACTTCAAAACATTGCTTCAATCTTGAAAGAATATCCAACTGCTCGTTTCGTAGTTGAAGGACATACTGACAGCGACGGTAGTAATGCATTGAACCAGACATTGTCTGAAAACAGAGCTGCTGCAGTAGTTGGTTACTTGATCGAAAACGGAATCGAAAGATCACGTTTGATGTCAGCTGGTTTCGGTGAAACCAAACCAATTGCTACAAACAAAACAGCTGCTGGAAAAGCACAAAACAGACGAGTTGAAGTTAAGCTTATCAAAGAATAATTTCTTCTAAATAGTTTATGGAAACGCCCCGATTTATCGGGGCGTTTTTTTATTTTTATCAAATGGGGAATACTTCTTTTTTAGATCAAATTGCTTCTGTATTAATCAACAATCACAAAGATAACCTGACCGGTATAACGGTTGTTTTACCAAATAAACGTGCGCGGATCTTTTTAATAGAAGCCATAAAAGCGAAGATCACCGGCAACATATTCGCACCCGAAATTATCAGCATTGAAGATTTCATCCAGAGAATTGCAGGAATTCGGTCAATAGATAATATTGAACTGCTATTTGAATACTATGATGTTTATCTCGATATAACCGAAAAGCAAAAACAGCAATCCTTCGATCTTTTTGCGAACTGGGCGACTACTTTGTTGCAGGACTTTAATGAAATTGACCGCTATCTGCGTAATCCCGATCATGTACTGACGTATCTTCGGGATATAGAGAAAATCAGGCATTGGTCGCTCGATCTTGAAACCAAGACCACATTATTCGAAAACCATCTACAATTCTGGGAAACACTTCCACACTATTATCACTCACTGTACAAACATTTACAATCGAAAGGAATTGGTTACCAGGGATTGATTTATAGGGAAGCGGTCAATAATCTCGAGCATTTCACAACTTCGGAAAATTCAGCGAAATACATATTCGCAGGATTCAATGCTTTAAGCGCCGCGGAAGAAAAAATAATCGAACACTTATTGGCGCTTGACAAAGCAGAAATTTATTGGGACATCGATCGTGTGTTTGTCGAAGATACTTTACATGATGCCGGCCATTTCATACGTAGAATTAAAAATACGTGGCGGCATTACAAAACAAATGAGTTCAAATGGATACACAATGAATTTGCAGCGTCAAAGAACATTCAGGTAATCGGAACACCTAAGTCGGTTGGACAGGCTAAAATTGCGGGCAGCATAATAGAAAGCCTGTTGGAAGAAGATCCGCAAGCGAGCCTTGATAAAGTCGCAATAGTTCTGGCCGAGGAAAACCTGTTGGTTCCTTTGCTGTATTCGTTGCCTTCATCCGTAGGCGCGCTTAACATAACAATGGGTTATCCCGGCAAAAATAATCCTGCACAGATTCTTATTGCAAAACTTTTTAAAATGCATACCGCGGCAGTTAAGCGTAATCCAACCGGCTATGTGTTTTATTATAAAGACGTGCTTGATATATTAACGCATCCTTTAATTGAACCAATTGCCGAAACAGCAGAACTTGTTCAATTGATCAACCGCAATAATTACACTTTTATCCCGCATCATCGGCTTTTTGAATTAAATCAAAACATATCAGAGACTTTCCGACTATTATTCACTAAATGGGATCAGGATCCGAAACACGTCCTTCAGATCTTAACCGATTTATTGTTAGTGATCAAATCAAGAATAAGCAACAATTCAGAACAGGAAAAAATCACAAAAGCGTTCTTGTATTCAATTTTTAAGGTAATCAATAAAATCAGCAGTTATTATTCGCGGCATCAACATATCAATACTATCGACACACTACACGAAATCTATAAGCAAGTTGTCGACTTGGCAGAAGTTTCTTTCGAAGGTGAGCCCTTAAACGGCCTTCAGATTATGGGAGTACTCGAAAGCCGTGTGCTTGATTTCGATACTGTCATTATCACTTCCATGAACGAAGGTAACTTTCCTGCCGGAAAATCACTCAATTCGCTAATTCCATATGATGTCAAGATTGAAGAAGGAATGCCTACATTCAAAGAAAAGGACGCGATTTACACCTATCATTTTTATCATCTGCTTCAACGTGCCAAGAATATTTATTTGCTTTACAACACCGAAAGCGACGGACTCGATGCAGGAGAAAAAAGTCGGTTCATCACCCAGCTTGAAGTCGAAAAGCAGCCCAACCACAGCCTGACTCAAAAGATTTACAATGCAGAACTTTCATCGATTGCCTATACGCCAATGGTAATCCCGAAGTCCGAAAGCGTGGTACTGCGTCTAAGGGAGATAGCAGCAAAGGGCTTTTCACCATCGGCGCTGACAAGCTATATTCGAAATCCTACCGATTTTTATTTCCGTAAAGTGCTTCGTGTAATTGAGGTCGATGAGGTAGAGGAAAATATAGCGTTGAACACACTGGGAACTATAATTCACGAATCGTTGCGGGCGTTATACGAGCCATTTATCGGTAGGGAGTTGACGGTTGGTGATATGGAAAGTTGCTTCAAACGTGCCAACGACGAAGTGCTGCTGCAATTTCGCGCCGTTTACAAAGAAGGCGAAATTCAAAAAGGACGCAACCTGCTCGCTTTTGAGGTTGCGAAACGAAATGTTTCAAATTTCCTTAAAATGGAACTTGCCGATCTTAAAAATGGAGATACAGTAAAGCTGCTGCATCTTGAACAACGTTTTGAACGGACTTTAATCCACCCCAAACTTGATTTGCCTGTGGTAATAGGAGGATCGGTCGACCGGATTGAAGAGCGTAACGGCGTCATCCGGATCGTAGATTATAAGACCGGAAAAGTGATCCCTGCAAATATGGTTCTTAAACAATGGGACGGATTAACGGGTGATATCAAAAACGACAAAATAATTCAGGTACTGGCCTACGCGTTTATGTTCGAAGAATTGGCGCACGGAAAAATCATCGAAGCAGGCATCATATCATTTAAAAACATGCGCTGTGGTTTCATGCCTTTTGAATACAAAGTGGGCGTTCGCACAATTACTCCGGAAATCATACACGAATATACTGACCAGCTTGTTGTTTTGCTACAGGAGATATTCGATGCCGACGTCCCTTTTACGGAAAAAACGGAATAAAATCAGAAAGCTAACTAACATAATAGTATTCTACAGGTCAATTCTTCCAATCAATTTGGCGTTTTCTTTCGTGCCACTGATTCTTATGGGAACTTCTGGATTTTTAGGCGTCTTCTGTACTTTTGGATTTGTTGCAAGCCTGGCAATCAAGGAAACTTCATCCCAACACCAGTATATTTTTTTTCTGAATAATGGGCTGACACGAGCACATCTCTGGATTTCTAGCTTCATCCTTAATGTCGTTGTCGGATGTTTAATAACAATGTGTGTTGCATTATTTCGGAAAAAATGAAAAAATCACTGCTTGAAATTGATAGCATTCAAAAATATTTCGGTGATAAATTATTGCTTTCGGATATTTATCTGCGGTGCGAAACAGGAGAAATAATCGGACTCCTGGGTAGAAATGGTTCAGGGAAATCGACGCTTTTAAAAATCATCTTCGGAATCATTCCAACGGAACACAAATTTGTAAGGATTGACGGAGTGGTTAAATCATCGACTTCAAAATTATTGAGTGATATCAGTTATTTGAGCCAGCATCATTTTATTCCGAAATTCCTAGGAGTCCGCCAGGCAATTTTGTTGCCGAAACCCAAATTACGTCAGTCAGAATTTTTAGCAGACGAATTCATTTCAACGTTTATCGGAAAACATATCCATGAGTTGTCGGCCGGTGAACTAAGATATCTCGAAATTAAAGTAGGCCTTCAAAATCCGTCCGCACTGCTTGATGAACCTTTTAGCGGCCTCGCACCTTTAATGATCCAGAAAGTACGTGAAATGATACGTTCCAATTCAATTCAAAAAGGAATAATCATCACCGATCATAATTATGAAAACGTAATGAATTTATCGCACCGCAATATTTTGATGTTAGATGGACGTACGGTGCCGATTGACAGTCCGCAGCAATTAATCGAGCATGGATATCTGCCTACAATTAAAAATTCAGATATTTTTTAGGAACTTCAACAGAACGGCCAACAGCTCGTCCCGGTTTTCGATATGCGACATATGTCCGTCGCCAAACGTTACCAATTGCACATTGGTGTTTTCTATTTGATCGACATTTTCGTCGTAGCTTAGCACCGGATCTTTTTTCCCCAACACCATAATCTTTGGGTAAGGCGCAAAATGCAGCAGCACCTCGCGGTCTCTTCGTATTTTCATTCCTTCAAGCGAAGCAACAATGCCTTGCAGGGGTGTTTGAAGAGCCTCGGAACGCACTTTCTCTATCTCGTCCCAAAGACGGTCCTTATTGTCGGGACTGAATAGGTTTGCGATTGAAAGCCGAACAAACGAAGTGTAATCTTTTTTTACCGCTGCTATCGCTCGCTCCCTATTTTGCTTACGCTCATCACTGTCAGGACGTGAAGTCGAATTTAAAAGCGCAAGGCCTTTTACCATTTCAGGATACAACTCGGCGAAGGCCAGCGCCACATAGCCGCCCATCGAATGTCCGACGATGACTGCTATACGTATCCGAAGCCCGCCAAGCACGGCATGTACGCAGTCTCTCACTTATACACATCTCCGAGCC
>JAEYZX010000012.1 GCA_023427845.1 Bacteroidota bacterium | reverse complement strand
GCATTCGATTTTCGGATGCGAGGCCAATCTCAAATGACTTTGGCGTAAGTCTAAAATCGGCGTTATCCTGGCGCAGCAATGTTCGGTACTCGGCACGCGACGTAAACATTCTATACGGTTCTTCAGTCCCTTTTGTGATTAGATCATCAATTAGAACGCCTATATATGCCTCATCACGCTTTAAAATTAGCGGATCCTGCTCCTTAACTCTGAGAGCAGCGTTAATTCCGGCCATAAGACCTTGCGAAGCAGCCTCTTCATATCCAGTTGTTCCGTTGATTTGTCCGGCGAAATACAAACCTTCAACAAGTTTGGTTTCAAGCGTATGTTTTAACTGCGTTGGAGGAAAATAATCATATTCGATCGCATATCCTGGTCTGAAAAACTTCACATTTTCGAAACCTGCTACCGATCGAAGCGCTTTAAACTGGATTTCTTCCGGCAAAGATGTAGAAAATCCGTTTACATATACTTCAACAGTATCCCACCCTTCCGGCTCAACAAACAATTGATGGCGTTCCTTATCTGCAAAACGATTAATCTTATCTTCGATAGACGGACAATATCGCGGGCCAATGCTTTGAATGCGTCCATTAAACATCGGCGATCTTTCAAAACCTTCCCGCAAAATATCATGGACCTTGAGCGATGTATAAGTCATGTGACATGATTTTTGCCGTGAAAGAGGCTTTGTTTCGTCGGAATACGAAAATTTATCAGGAACCGCATCACCTTTCTCCTCATTCATCTTTGAGTAATCAAGCGAGCGACCGTCTACACGAGGCGGCGTACCGGTCTTCATCCGGCCTGATTCAAATCCTGCAGCGACCAAATCCTCGGTAATTCCGTATGCGGCACTTTCGCCCGCACGTCCGCCACCAAATTGCTTATCCCCTATGTGAATCAGTCCATTTAAAAACGTACCGTTCGTAAGCACCACCGTTTTAGCTTTGATTTCCACGCCAAGTGAAGTACGGATTCCTATCACCTGTCCGTTTTCAATAATCAACCCGCGAACCATTTCCTGATAAAAATCAAGATTCGGCGTTCGCTCAAGCATCAATCGCCATTCTTCGGCAAACCGCATTCTGTCGCTTTGCACGCGCGGCGACCACATCGCAGGGCCTTTCGACTTGTTCAACATCTTGAACTGAATAGCAGTTTTATCGGACACAATTCCGGAATAACCTCCAAGCGCATCAATCTCACGCACAATCTGACCTTTCGCAATTCCGCCCATTGCCGGATTACAAGACATCTGTGCAATATTTTGCAGACTCATCGTCACAAGCAGCGTCTTACAGCCTAGATTTGCCGCAGCTGCCGCAGCCTCAGAGCCCGCATGACCGGCGCCAACCACAATCACATCATATCTATCTTCAAACATACTCATTGTTCCACGTGAAACATTATCATCTTTTCATCTTCCTTTTTCCGCATCAATGCTTCGTCATCGGGCGATTTATCTTTATATCCGCAATAGTGTAATATTCCATGAATCATCACTCTTCGAAGTTCATCTTCAAAGCGAACATCAAATTCGGCGGCGTTTTCCCTCACACGGTCGACCGAAATAAAAATATCTCCATGTAATTCATTTCCTACAGAATAATCAAAGCTTATAATGTCGGTCAATGTGTCGTGATCAAGATACTCCTGGTTGATTTCGAGCAAATAATCATCGTCACAAAATATATAGTTGATTTCACCTTCGCGCTTTTCTTCGGAAGCTATAACTTGCGAAATCCAAACTTCATAGGGTTTTTCATCTGTAAGCTCGAAGTCGGTTTCGTAATTGAAATTAATCATTGCCTTTAAAATATTCCTGCACCTTGCGGTTAAAATTGGAGCGCAAAGGTAAGCTTTGTCTGTTTAATATTTCAATGCTGTTCAGATATTCCTGCAACGCCTTGGGAAGTGCATTGGTCTGATTGTGAAATTCTTTTTTATTGGTTTCAGCCTGACGCTTCTGTTCTTCGCCCTGTTGCTGCACCGCTTTGTCAAGTTTGAGCAACTCATACTTTAAATTAAGGATTCGCTGCAACGTCTCATTATTAAATCCCTTATTAAGCAACTGCTTTTCAATCTGTTTCATCTGCTCAAGTGCATTTTGCCCTGATCCGCCGAGGCCTTGCTTGTTGAGTTCATTTTGCAGCGCTTCACGGAGTTGCTTTTGTTCGCGGTAAATTTCCATGATCGCCTTGGCATTACCTTCGCCATCTTCGCCATTTTCACCATCACCCCCATCCTGGCCACCCTGGCCTTTCTGGCCTTGTTGGCCGGGCTTCTTGCCTTCTCCCGGCTTATCCCCGGGTTCTTTTCCGTCTTTCATTCCGTCCTTCATCTTCTCACCAAGGCCCTGTTGCTTCTTAATAATGTCGGGAAGCTGCATACCGGATCCCTGGCCTTTACCGGGCTTTGGCTGACCCATTCCCATTCCGGCCAACGACATCTGCATGTTGTTCATCGTCTCGCTCAGCATATCGGCAAGTTTATTTGCTGAGGACACGGCATACTGCTGATGAGAGGTTCCTTTGCCGATTTGTGCCTCTACCAAAACCTCCAATGCCTTATCGATATTGTAATGAACGTTTCCGACTTCTGCTGTTACGCTCTCGGCAATTTTAGGCTGGCGTAGCGACAATGCAAACAAGCTATCGTCGACATGTTTGAATTGCAATCTTAAATCCTGTTGGAGCTTTAGATTTTTATTGAACGATGGTGAACCCCGCCGAAGCGATTTAAAGTCACCCATTAAATTCTCTTGTGAAAACGAATATGCCAAAAGGTTATCGAGTATCTGACGAAGCACCTTTACGTCTTCTTCCATCTGCTCCATTTCGCCCATTGCCATGTCGGCCGCCATCTTTTCGCCCATTTCCTTCATTTTCTTCGCGGCACTTTTCTGCTTTGGTTTTGCTTTCCCGGCGTCCTGTTTTTTGAGAGCATCGGTTGCATTCTTCATGTCTTCATCGATGCTTTTCTCTTTTTCGGCATCGGTCGGGATATCCAAAGGCGTCTTGAGTTCTTCGTTTTCTTTCTTAAGATCATCCAGGTCTTTCTGAAGTTTGTCAAACTCCTTGTCAATCTCTTCGTTTTTTTGGGCAGTGTTCTCCTTGCCTTTTTCGGAAAGTTCTTCCAGTTTTTCGCCAAGTTTCTGAAGTTGCTCCGCCAATTGTTCGGCTTTCTTTTCGACATAGTATTTTTTGGTCAACTCGACCAGCTGCTCCAGTGTCTTGACCTGATTCTTGCTTGCCTGCTTAAACTTCTCCATTTTTTCGAACAATTCATCCTTCTTGATTTTATCGTTCAGTTCTTTTAATTCGTCGAGAAGCTTCTGATTTTTCTCCATATCTTCCTCAGCTTTTTCAAGACGCTTTTGCAATTCTTCCTTAAATTCGTCTTTCTCGGCCGACTTGAATTTTTCGAGGTTCTCGTCCATCTTCCTTGCGAACTCCTTCATCATCTCATCCTGTTGCTTTTGCCGTTCCAAAAAGTCGTTGACCTTCTGCTGATCCTTGAATTCAAGTGCTTCTTTTTCCTTACCGGATTTTTGAAGCTTCTCCAACTCTGATAACTGCTTGTCCTGATTCTTCAACGATCTCTCAAGACTGTTGATGTTTTCATTCTGCTGTTGCAATGATTGCTCTTCTTTCTGCACATCGGTTAGGATATGTTCGCTAAAAACAGAAGATTTGGTGCTCTTAAAGCCGTGAGGTGCGTCATTGTCGAACACCTCAAAGTAATACTCATACGTTACGCCTTGCTCCACCGGAAGGGCTCCGGGAAATGAAAAAACAAACTGATCGTAAACGTCACGTTTTACAGGCAAAGCTGCACGCTTTAAACCGTTAGTATTTCCTGCCGGATAATAAACAATTTGTAGTTTGGAAAGTCCGTGGTCGTCTGACACCTGGCCGAGAATGAAGTTTCGCCCCGACTTCAAACTATCGGGTGCATGACCGGCAGCGATTGTAGGATACTGATCTTTTATAACCGATATCCTATAATTCAGTTTTTCATAATGTTGCACTTGCCTATTCGATGTAAGCACCTGATATTCGGTGTTTTGCGAAACAGGACGTGAAAAAGTGAAAATATTGTCGGCTTTTATAAACGAATGTCGGGAAGCGCCATCTGACCAGTCAACACGATCGGTTGCAAGTGTATTCATCCGCCAGGTTACGCGTGTGCCTTCAGGAACGATGGCGTTGCCGGTGCCTTTTATAACTTCACTTTTCTTATTGATATAAGCCGGAAAGTTCAGCACCATTTCAAAATTTGCGATTGATGGAACCGTAATAACCGATAATACGTAATCTCTTGACGAAACATCGTTGGCCTCCACGTGGAACGCAACATTTGCGGTCGGACGTGTAATTTTAAATTCGAACTCGCCCGGACGTGTCGATTCCATATAATAGCTTTCATCGTTTATGAATATCATCGCATTATCCGGAACTACATTACCTATAGTTTTCATCCGAAGAGTAAAGTCCTTGTTTTGTTCGGTTTGCAGGTCATCGTTCACCACTACAAATTCAAACGGAGCAGGCGGAAGAAATTGCTGCTTATAATTCACAACGCGGTTCAAGCTCTGCGAAAGCATTCCGCTGTTCCCTGAAATATAGAAAAATGCAAAGAACAGCAAGGGAAGAATCGCCAGCGGAAGGTATTTTTTATTCTTATTGTAGTTCACCGCATTACCAAATGGAACCGGCCGCAGTGCATTTGCCTTCTGCTCTATCGATGCCAACAGAAGTTCGGATTGCTGATCGTGATTTGATAACTGAAGGAAATTCGTTAGCTTATCGCTGACCTCAGAAAAGTGACTGCCGATGATTGCCGAAGCTTCATCATACCCGATTCCTTTTTGCAACCGCAATAATTTGGAGATCGGAAAAAATATAAATCTAACCAGCAAAAACAATTCAACTGCAATAAACGTCCAAAACAACACTGACCTTCCAATTGGCTTCAACCACAAAAAATATTCAATGAAAACAGTAAACAGAAAATACAGCAGTCCCAGACCAATAAAAAAAATGGTTCCGCGAATCAGTTCGTTGGTATAATATTTTCGGATAAAGGCTTCTAATTTGCCGTAAATAACGTTTGAAGTCTCCAATTGTAAGTAATTTTATAACCGCTAAAAGTACGATATTATCTGAAAGCTAAAAGGTTAAAAAAATCGCAAAGTTTGCCGTTGCACAATATTGACGCATCCCACAACGTATAATTGTATCTTTGCGCAAAATTTTAAGAAATGTCGAAGCAAGTCCGCGTGCGTTTTGCACCAAGTCCCACAGGCCCATTACACATTGGCGGTGTCAGGACCGCACTGTTCAATTACCTATTTGCAAAAAAACATAATGGAATCTTTTATCTTCGGATTGAAGACACCGATCAAAACCGCTTTGTGCCCGGCGCAGAACAATATATTTTTGAATCGCTTGAATGGCTTGGAATTGCACCAGATGAAACAGTCGGAAAGAACGAAAAATTTGCACCGTACCGCCAAAGCGATCGCAAGCATTTGTACAAGCAGTATGCCGATTCGCTGATTGCATCCGGATGGGCCTATTATGCATTTGATTCGGCCGAAAACCTTGATGCACTTCGGAAGCAACACGAAGCAATCGGGCAAACATTCATCTACAACCATTCAAACCGGGAAACGCTTGATAATTCGCTGACTAATTCTCCTGAAGAAGTTGCTAAAAGACTGGCGGCAGGTGAAGACTATGTGGTTCGGTTTAAAACTCCTGTTGACGAAACGCTGCATTTAACCGACATGGTCCGTGGCGAAATCAAATTCGATTCAAACCTGCTTGATGACAAGGTGCTTTTTAAAAGCGATGGGATGCCAACGTACCATCTTGCCAATATAGTCGATGATCATTTGATGGAAACTTCGCACGTTATTCGTGGCGAGGAATGGCTGCCTTCGATGCCGCTGCACGTACTCCTCTATCGCGCATTTGGATGGGATGCACCTGAGTTCGCACATTTACCGCTGATTTTGAAACCGGTCGGAAATGGAAAATTATCGAAACGCGATGGCGACAAACTTGGTTTTCCTGTATTTCCGCTAGAATGGAAAACTGAGGACGGAATTTCATCAGGTTATCGCGAAGCAGGATATTTTCCGGAAGCGGTCGTAAATTTTCTTGCGCTTCTTGGCTGGAATGACGGAACAGAAAAAGAGTTGTTTTCGCTTGAAGAACTTGTGGCGGCATTCGATTTGGATCGCGTTCATAAATCAGGTGCAAAATTCGACCCCGAAAAAAATAAGTGGTTCAACCACAAATACCTGATGCAGAAATCCAATGAGGAACTGGCTGCGTCATTTTCAACCGTACTTGCTCAAAAAGAAATTGCATTTTCGAATACCGATTTGATACGGATCGTGTCGATGATTAAAGAACGCGCGCATTTTGTGTCGGAGTTCTGGGAACTAAGCGAATACTTCTTTGTCGCGCCAACATCATACGATGAAAAAGCGGCAAAGAACTGGAAAACCGATACAGGCGATTTAATGAGCGAACTGTTTGCGC
>JAEYZX010000008.1 GCA_023427845.1 Bacteroidota bacterium | reverse complement strand
TAGCAACACCAACTGCCATTGCGAGAAAAATCCACAATGTCAGATACCGGTCAAGAAATCCGAGCTTTTTCCGATCGGCAGCCGGGGCGCAGTTCGTAATCATTAGCAGCATCCGCCGCCTGGCGTGCAGCAGCTTTCGTTATTGACTTCCGCTAATTGCGGCTTCTTCTCTTCTGTCGTCCCGCAGGAATCAGATGCAAGGCATGCGGTTGTTTTGGGCAGCAGCAGAAAGTTTGTTCCGTCAAATCCGAGGCCGTATTTTCCGATGGTATCCGATTGGTATTCGACTTCGATTTCGTAATCACCAATGTTTAGCACCTTTTCAGATAGTTCAATTATCTTCAAGAGTTTTGTTGGCTTTAGCCGATGATTAAAATCGTTTGCGTTCCATAGTTGGAAATTAACGACTGTTTCGTGTCGGACCGTTCCGCCGCAGTCGATGAAGTTCTTAATGATCAATCCGACTTCGGTTACGTGGAAATGTTCGGGGACAAATGATCCGTCTTGTAATTTGAATGCGACATTTTCCAGAGCCGGCAACAGGTTTTTTATTTCTGAAAGTTTCATATTTACGGTTTTACTGGTTAGCAACACTGATTTTTCTTTTTGAGATGCGCGGTAATATGAGTGAAAAAGCCTTTGATTTTTTCAAAACCAGATTCGTTGATGCAATAACATATCGCATTGCCGTCGATACTGCCTTTTATCAGTCCGGCGTTTTTGAGTTCCTTCAGATGTTGTGAAATGGTTGGCTGAGCAAGAGGCAATTCGTTTACAATATCGCCACATATACACGTATCCACTTTAAGCAGGTATTCGAGTATTGCGATCCGCGCCGGATGGCCCATTGCCTTTGTCAACGTTGCCAGTTCGTTTTGATATTCCGTAAAATGATCTGATTTTGACGCACCCATAGTTCAAATTGTATATTGCAATATTACGATGAAAAACAATGGACGGAAAAATTCCAATGTTACGAAATTGTTAAGTGAGTGTTTTGTAAATGTAAATTCATTACATTTGATTAACCTAACACAAAATTTGAAATCATGAAAAAATATATTTTAATACTCGCGCTTGCATTTTCAGCAGTAACGTATTCTCAAAATGCTCCTGTGCTGGAACAATATGGCGATATGGTCAAAGCGACTTATTACAGTAACGATGGAAAAATCCAGCAACAAGGTTTTTTTAAAGACGGGAAGCTGGAAGGACAATGGGTCTCCTATGATCAAAACGGCAACAAGAAAGCGATAGCCGAATACAAAGCAGGCGCAAAAACCGGACAATGGGTTTTCTGGAATGACCGTACGTTAAATGAAGTCTCTTATGCAGATTCACGCATTGCGTCGGTTAGAACCTGGAAAGAAGATGCATTGGTAAAAAACTAATCAATACAACCAAAATGAAAACGGCTGTTACAAATGTAGCAGCCGTTTTTTTATGCAGAAAACGCCTTCAAAGAAGACGTTTATCCGACTAAACTCAACCAAAATTATATTAAAAACCGTAGTTCGTCCATGCAAATGCCGCAGTTGATGCACCTGTTTGCGTAGCATTTTCGGTAATTGTCGCACCGCCAATCGTAGTATTTTTAATTGCCGCGGCATCAAGTCCGTTTGCATTATCCCTTGTGAGGGTAATAGACGTATCTTCAGTTGCATCGCCTTTCGAATCACGCAGGTCTATCAAATCGATTGCCGATGTCCCGGCTCCAAACTTCACAAAAGCATTTGTAATCGTTGCTTTTGCACCTCGTCTGATTTTAAAAACATCCTGCATTGTCGCATTGGCATCGGCTCCCGGGGCATTGTTTACAATCGTGATTCCGTTTACGGTAAAGGCCGATTGCTGGATGTCGGTTGGCGAGTTGCCATCGAGGTTGCCATCCGCTTCAATTCCGCGTGGATCAACCGTGATTGCCGTATAGCTTGCTTCACGGATTCCGTATGCATTCGTCACAGTCCCGGTATATCCTTGTGAAAAATCAAACATATCATCGGTACAGTTCACAACAAGGATGTTGTTTACGTTTACCGTTCCGCCAAAAAATTCAATCGCATCGTCATCGCCGTGACGCAGGTAGATGTTGCTCACCGTCGTTCCCGATCCAACACCATTTAGTGTCAAACCATTGTGTTCCGATTCGTCGTCAATACGTGCACCTGTATATTCAATGATTACATGGTTCAATATGCCGGAATTGTCGTTGGCAATGTCGCCGCCAAATAAAATCGCATTGTTGATTTCTGTCGCCGCTTCGCCAGCCGATCCCGCCTGTTTGCTGATAGGTGCCCTACCGTTGATGATGACACCTCCCCAATCGCCGGCCTGCGGATTCGCCGATGATGAGGTAAACCGGATTGGATTGCCTGCGGTTCCGTTTGCGATTATTTTCCCGCCGCGTTCAACCAATAGATATACATCGGTCCCGCCGGCAACCGCCTCGATTGTTGTTCCAGCCGGAATAGTCAGGGTCACCCCATCCTTTACAAACAACGCACCGGTTAGCTGGTATTCGACTTCAGGATCCAACGTCAGGTCGGCTGTAAGGTTTCCTGATAAATTTTCATTTGATGGTCCCGGATTTGGCGTCGGATTGTCGTCATCGGAACAGCTGGTAAAAACGAGTGCAGCAACAGCTAATAGTGATAAAAATTTTGTTTTCATTTTTTGATTCGTTTATTGTTTATTTTGTATTGCAAAGCAAAGGATGCCATTTAAACCTGGCGTTTTCGAAAGTTTATATAAAGGTTAAAATTTGTAGCTCAATCCTAAGCTAACATCAATTCCGCGTTTATATTCCGACAACGTAACCGCATCGGCAGCGCCATTCGATTCGCGAGTCAGCGTAAAGTCGGGATTGAGCAGGTTTTTGACTTTTAGGCTGATGCCGAAGTTTTTCCCAAGTGTCGATTGCGTGACGAAATCCAATGTCGGTACGCCTTTTTCTACCACATTTTCAAACCCGCGGGTACCGATTGAAAAAATCCTGTCGCTGAAATAATTAAAAACTACCGATGAAGTGACGCTGTACGTTCCGGTCGATTTCTGAAAAGTCAGGTCGGCATTGGCCAGCAGCGGTGAGGCTCCCTGCAATTCATCGGCCGAATTCGTAAATTGCGGCAAGGTGTTCTCAAGCTGCTGCTCCGAATTCAGATACGATACATTGGCACCCATGGCAAGCACCGTTTGATTTTCATTTTCTGCTGCCGTTTTAAACAGGTTTTTGCGAACTTCGAGTTCGACACCAAAAACACGGGCTTCACCGCCTACGTTCAAATAGGTCAGTGTATTGCCGCCACTCGGAATCTCCGAACGTGCAATCGGGTTTTTGATGACTTTGTAAAATCCGGTTACAGCAATTATTTCATCCGATTTCGGGTAATATTCCCATTTGAGATCGGCATTCAAATTTTCCGACGGCACCAATTCCGGATTTCCCTGCGATGAAAAACTGCCGTCCTGATATTTGAATGGCGCCACTTCCTTGAATTGCGGCATCGTATACGACATGCTTCCTGCGGCACGCAGAATGCTGTTGTCGGTCAGGTTGTATTTGAGGTTAAAATTGGGAAGCAGATAGGTTTTGTCGATTTTCGAAATCCCGTTTGTCAAACTCGACGCAATGTTCGTATCATACGCTACTTCCTGTAAGATTTTTTCGAATCGGGCGCCGGCAACCGCAGTGAATTTTGGTGAGAACTCGTATGTGATGCTTCCCAATCCTGCATGTATGGTGCGGTCGCCATTGTAAAAGAACGGATCGAATACCGTCGGGCTCGCTGCCGTGCCATTGCCAGTCTGTAGTTCAAATACATTGTTGTCGAGTTGCTGCTGGTTAAAAATGGCATCGACGTTATGGATGTCGACTTCAGGTAAATACGGCGGCAGGAAGCGGTGGTTGTAGATGATGGCGTCGAATTCGCGTTGCGTGTTTCGGAAATTGTATCCGAAATCAATTTTGCTTTTTGTGCTTTGGTCCTTACTCAAGCTATACGACATTACGGCTTTTGCAGCAAAATCATTTTCATTGAGTTCCGAGAAATACCGTTCGTTCTCACCCGCGCTGTTGGTCGACGGAATATAATTGCCAAACCGGTACAGGAATACATTGCTGCGCCTGTCGGGTTCGTTGCCGCTCACATTGTTGAATGCGCCTCCGAGGTCGAGTTTCAAACGATCTGAAAACCGTATTTCCGATAGCAGTTGTGTCACGAATAAGCGGTTGTTGTTCTGCTGCTGACGTCGTAGGAATTCCAGATCGCCGTCTTCCTGCGGATCGTTCATGCCTTCGTATTCACTCACATCCTGCGTATTGTCGTGAATGTAAAGCGTGTTAAGTGCGAGCGTGTTGCGGTTCGAGAAGCGATATTTGAAATTTCCCATCAGCGTTTGCGACACATTATAGACGTATTTTTCAAAGTCCTGATCCTGAAAAACCGTTCCGATGCTTGTGGTTTGCTTGATATTGCCTTCGCGATAACTGAATCCGTTGCTGATGTTTCCAACAATATACATCGAGAGATCGCCGCCGCCAAACTCGAACTTGCGTCCTGCCGATGCGGTCAGGCTGCTGTTTAACTGAACCGATTGCGTGCCCGGATCAAGCGAATTCCGAAAACTGTACCGGTTTAAATCGGTTATGCCCGAGTTGGGGTTTCGAACCGTCCCGAACCAGTTTCCACCATCCATGGTAAGGAAGTTCTTTTTTCCGATGGCCTGCGAGTTGAATCCGCTTGAAATTCCGATTTCGATCCCGCTGTTGCCGGTCATCTCCTTTGAAAGTATGTCGATGTTCGCGCCGCCAACATCACCGTATATTTCGGAACCAAAGGTTTTGTTTACGCCTATGCTTTTGATGACATCCGACGTAAAAAAGTCGAGTGCGATGTTTTTATATTCGGGATCTTCCGATGGCAATGGCATTCCGTTCATCGTAGTCGAATTGTACCGATCGCCGAGTCCGCGGACAAACACATTTTTTTCACCTTCCTGTTTCGAGACGCCGGTTATTTTGGTCACCGCGCCTTCAGCATCGCTTACACCCTTACGCGACATTTCCTGTGCGCCGATGGCCTGCTTAATTTCAATCGCATTTTTTTGGTCCAATAGCAGCGCCGTCTCGCGCTCGCGGTTTTGCTGTGTCTGAATCACCACATCTTCGAGCGTATAACCTCCGGAGCCAAGCGCCCGATCTACAACTACGGTTTCGCCTGCAACAACCGTAACGTTCTCTTCAACCGTTTCATAGCCAACAAAACTCAGTTGCAATATATAATTTCCGGGTGCGATGCTAATTGAATACTTTCCAAATTCATCGGTTGTCACTCCTGTTGTCGTCCCTTTAATGACGGCGTTGCCAAAAGGAAGCGGTTCGTTGTTCATTTCCTTATCGGTAATCGTTCCCGTGATTGTGCCATTTTGTGCGTTCGATACCAAACCAATCCAGAGAAAAATAATTAAGAATCTGATTTTCATCTTATGTTATGTTTATTTTTCTGCAAAGTAACCTACGCAGTGTAAAGGCGGGGTTAGTTGGCTGTTACGTTTCGGTTGGTGAATCATTACCGAATTGTTACCATATTATATTAATGTTAACCGGTTTAAGGCCATAATTTTATTTTTACCTTTACGTCATAATTAGGACACTAATGAAAAAAAAGGATATTCGGATTTTATTGGTCGACGACGAACAGGACGTCCTGGAAATAGTGGGCTATAATTTATCCCAGGAAGGTTATCGAGTAAGTACTGCGTCGAATGGCAAAGAAGCCGTTTCAAAGGCCAGGAAAGAATTTCCTCACCTTATTATAATGGATGTGATGATGCCCGAAATGGACGGAATGGAGGCAACCGAAGCCATCCGGAAAATACCCGAACTCAGCAATGTCATCATCACTTTTTTGACCGCCCGCAATGAAGATTATTCGCAGGTTGCCGGTTTCGATGCGGGTGCCGATGATTACATCACAAAACCGATAAAACCGAAATTATTGATCAGCAAGGTCAAGGCGCTATTGCGACGGTTGAAGGAGAATGACGAAACAAATTCGGAGACGCTTAACGTAGCGGGAATCGTGATCAACCGCGAGGAATATAAAATTATCAAGGACGATCAGGAAATCATCCTTCCAAGAAAAGAGTTTGAGCTTTTTTACCTTCTTGCCTCAAAACCCGGAAAAGTTTTTAAACGAGAGGAAATCCTTGATAAAGTCTGGGGTAATGACGTAATTGTTGGCGGTCGTACGATTGATGTCCACATTCGCAAGCTCCGTGAAAAAATCGGCGAGGAACTTTTCAAAACCATCAAAGGCGTTGGTTATAAGATTGAAGTATAATGGCTGTCAGTTTTAAAAAGACGTATCGTTTCGCTGTTAAATCGGCGTTCTACATCACGCTTTTTTCAACCGCGCTCGTTGCGATTTTAAGTTGGCTTTTTCTTCAGATTTCAATCGCGTTCATTATTTATTTCGCTATTTCAATCGCAGCTTTTTCTTTTTTTGTTATTCAATATCGTGTTGAGCATTTTATCTACCGGCGCGTCAAAAAAATCTACGACGATGTTTCTTTGCTCGAATCGACCTCTTTCCGAAACCAGCCCATCACAACCGATATGGCAACGCTGACACGTGAAGTCAAAAAGTTTGCAACCGACAAAAAACTTGAAATCGAAATGCTTAAGGTCCGCGAGGAATACCGCCGCGAATTTTTAGGTAATGTTTCGCACGAGCTAAAAACGCCGCTGTTCACGGTTCAGGGTTATCTGGCAACATTGCTCGGTGGCGCGATGAAAGATAAATCGGTACGTAAGAAGTACCTGCAACGAGCCGAGAAAGGTGTTGAGCGACTGATCTATATCGTTCAGGACCTCGACATGATTACGAAGCTTGAAGTCGGGAACCTTAATATCGAGAAAACGTCATTCGATATCATCCCGCTTATCCAGAACGTATTCGACCTGCTCGAAATGGAAGCATCAAAAAAAGACATCCTTTTGATGTTCGACCTTAAGTATAATAAACCGATCATGGTATTGGGCGACCGCGAGAAAATCGAACAGGTCATCATCAACCTGATTGTCAATTCTATCAAGTATGGAAAAAATCAGGGCTCAACTGAAGTCAGCGTCGAAGATCTTACTAACGATAAAGTCATTGTGCGCGTTACCGATAACGGAATCGGAATCAAGGAAATGCACGTTTCCAGGCTTTTCGAACGATTCTACCGCGTAGAACAAAGCGGTTCGCGCGACCATGGTGGATCGGGTCTCGGCCTGGCAATCGTCAAACACATCATCGAGGCACATGATGAACGGATTTTTGTCAAAAGCGAATTTGGCGTCGGATCAGAATTCTCATTTACGCTCGAAAAGGCAAAATAGGTGTTTCCAGTGAATCGGATTTTCGATTTCAGGCAAACCTTCGTAATGCTTGATTTCCGATAAATTTTCGAATGTGAATTCATCCTGTTTCGAATACGGCGCCAATCCCTGTTTCTGAAGTCGTTTCGCCAAATATTCCTGTTCGTACTGGCCCGGCGTCGGAATGAAATAACACGGCTTGTGCAGCACCGCCAAATCCATGATTGAAGTATAACCCGAGCGGCAAACGACAATCGCACTTTCATTTATTGCTTTTTGAAGCTGTTCCGATTCCATGAAATTATAAAAGGTCACATTGCCCGATTGTTCGATTTTCTGGGATTCTTCAATGATTCCCTTTACAAACAATATCTTTTTATCGCTTTGAAGCGCTTCAATTCCCAGTTGGTGCTGAAGAATCGTCCGTTGTGGTTCGGGACCTGACAACAGTATCAACAGGTCATACCGCACGGGAACCGACTGCCTGGTAAACCTGCTTAAAGGACCGATGTGCTTCAGGTTCTCAATTTCGCCTTTCCGATGTCCGAGCTTGCCGCTGAGGTTGGGTTTGCCTTCAAAATCGGGAATCCAACACTCAGTGAATTTACCGATAATATGTTGGTGCATTTTTGATGAAATCCATGTGGTGCTCCCGCTCAGTACATTCAGCTGATGCGTGATAAAAATAGACGGAACTTTTTTGCTTATAACACCAAGTCGGTTGTCAGATAGGATTCCGCATAACGAGTATTCTGTCACCCATTTCTTGACAAGCTTTTTTTCTGAACGTATCGCCTCAAAAATCAACGGCGCATTTTTAAGCATTTTCCATTTAAACTTCTTTCCATCCTCGGGATACTCGATATTGTACGAGGGCAGTTCAAGAGCAAGAAGCTGCGGGAATTCTTTCTTAAGAAGTTCAAGCGCGGCGCCGTCTGAAGCGAGAATCGGTACAAATTCGTTCTGAAGCAGTGCTTTTATGATTGGGATGCAGCGCGTGGCGTGCCCAAGACCCCAGTTTAGAGGTGCGACCAAAATGTTTCGTGCCTGCGTTGATGATTCCATTTATGCGAAGTCGATTTGCGGCAAAGATAAAATTAATGGCAATCCTATATATTTCCGTAATTTTGCCAAAAGTTTAAATTACCTGTGGGAAGTAAAAATAAATTAAAAAGATTTAAGGAAAACGAGACCTTTCGAAATGTTTTCCAACCAGATAGGGAAGTGGTAGTATCCGATTCGTTTCCGCTCCGAGGCAAATGGAATTCCGATCATTTCAAAAATGATTATCCGCTTATTCTTGAATTGGGATGTGGTAAAGGCGAGTATTCTGTCGGACTTGCAGAAAAGTATCCAAACAAAAATTTTATCGGGATCGACATCAAAGGTGCACGGTTCTGGCGTGGAGCAAAAAGTGCAATAGAATCAGGGATGAACAACGTAGCTTTCGTGCGCACGCAAATTGAACTCATCGACCATATTTTTGCCGAGAATGAAGTGGATGAAATCTGGATCACGTTTCCCGATCCGCAAATCAAATACAAGCGTACAAAGCATCGGATGACGAATTCCGATTTTCTGAAACTCTACAAACGCATCCTCAAAAAAGACGGCATCGTAAACCTTAAAACCGACAGCGAATTCATGCACGGTTATACACTCGGACTTCTTCATGGCGAAGGACATACCGTTTTGTATTCAAACCACAACGTTTACAAAAACGAAGGAAGCCCTGAAGAAGTGACCGGAATCCAGACCTTTTACGAGAAACAATATTTGGAAATCAACAAGGCAATTACGTATATTCGATTTAAAATAAAGTGATTATGACCTACGCCCTGCCGGTATTGCTCGGTTTTGCTGCGACGTGCTTTGCGATCGTGCCGCCGGGACTGCTGAACATGACGGCTGCCAAAATGGGCGTCAGGGAAGGGCAAACAAGAGCGCTCGTTTTTGCATTGGGCGCTTCGGTGATTGTGTTGATGCAGACCTTGATTGCAG
>JAEYZX010000161.1 GCA_023427845.1 Bacteroidota bacterium | reverse complement strand
CCATTAACCTTGCCATGTCGGATCGCGGCTGGAAAGCATTGGATGGCGTAGGACTTGGAGATGCCGTGCGTGAGATTGCAATTCCAATGGACAAGCGGGCCATCCATACCAAAGATAAAATCAGCATCCAAAATTATGGAAAGGAAGGCGAAAGCATTTATTCCATTTCGCGCGGGATACTTAACCGCCGAATGATTGATCTGGCTGAAGAAGCGGGCGCCGAATTCTTTTTCAAACAAAAAATATGGGATGTCACCCTTGCCGACGCGACGCTGCAGATTGGCGAGGAGGAGCGTGGGGAGTGGACTGCGCACAAATACGATATTGTTTTTGGGGCCGACGGAGCATTTTCGCGGATTCGCCATAGGATGCAACGCCAAAGCATGTTTAACTATTCACAGGATTTTCTTCCGATCGGATACAAAGAACTCAATATCCCGCCTAATCCCGACGGTACTCACAAACTCGATAAATATTCATTCCATATCTGGCCGCGCGGCGAGTATATGCTCATTGCGCTTCCCAATCTTGACGGAAGTTTTACCTGTACGCTCTTTATGCCGTTCGAAGGGGAAAGTTCATTCGCCTCATTAAAGGACCGGCGTTCGGTTGAGGCATTTTTTGAAAAAAATCTTCCGGATACCGTGGAGGTGATTCCGAAACTGATTGAGGATTTTTTCAAAAACCCGACCAGCACGCTCGTTACAATGAAATGTTTCCCGTGGACGTATGAAGATAAAGTCGCATTGATCGGAGATGCCTGTCATGCGATCGTTCCGTTTTACGGACAGGGAATGAATGCCGGGTTTGAAGATATTTCGGTGTTGAATGACCTGATGGTGCAGTTCGGCGATGATTGGAAAACAATATTTGAGGAATATCAGAACCAGCGAAAGCCGAATGCAGATGCCATTGCCGAATTGTCTTATCGGAATTTCATGGAAATGAGTTCCAAAACCGCCGACGACAAGTTTCTGTTGCAAAAAAAAATAGAAAAGCATTTCTCCCAAAAATATCCGGAAAAATGGGTTCCGCTATACAGCAGGGTCACTTTTAGCCATAGGCCCTATACCGAAGCGTTGGCGATTGGCGACAAACAGAAATCGATTATGGATGAAATCATGAAAATCCCTGATATCGAAAAGATTTGGGATAGTGATATCGTTGAGAAAAGAATATTGGAATTACTGGACTAACCTTCTATTTTTTTCCTTACGGGTTTAATCAGCACGCGAAGTGTTGAGTCGTTGTTGAAATAGCTATAGGCCCAATTCACAAAAATCAGCATCTTTTTCTTCACGCTAAGGATCAGCATCAGGTGAACAAGCATCCACATAAGCCAGGCGAAACGTCCCTGAAAACTAAAACTTGGCAAATCGACTACTGCTTTCCGTTTCCCGACTGTTGCCATCGATCCTTTGTTATGATATTCGTATTCTTTCCACGGTTTATTTCGGGCAGCAAGCTTGAAATTTTTTGCGAGAACTTTCGCCTGCTCGATCGCCACACTCGCTACCTGCGGATGACCTTTCGGATATTTCGGCGTTTCCATATAGGCAATATCGCCCAAAGCGAAAACATTCGGAAGGTTTGCCACCTCGCTGAACCGGTTTACAACGATACGATTGCCGCGTGTAAAAGACTCCTTCGGAATTCCCTCGATAACATTTCCCGAGATTCCTGCCGCCCAGATTACGTTTTTCGCTTCAATTGTACCGCCACCTTTTAAAACAACAGTCCGCCCATCATAATTTTCCACAATGGTTTCGGTCATCACGATTACGCCGAGCTCTTCCAGGTACTTTCGCGATACCCGTCGTGATTCGTCGCTCATCGGGCCTAGTACGAAAGGCGATCCTTCAAGCAGGTAGATTTGAAGTTTTGAAAAATCCTTATCCGGATAATCCTTGGGTAAAATATTTTTTTTCATCTCCGCCAAAGCACCAGCGAGTTCAACTCCTGTAGGTCCGGCGCCCACAATGACGAAATTCAGAAGGAACTGCAGGTCTTCGGGTTTTGTTGTGACAGCGTCTTCAAAGGTCTGCAGTATCCGGTTGCGCAACTGTATGGCTTCGGGAACGGATTTCATTGGAAAGGCATGCTTTTCAACATTGGCATTTCCAAAATAGTTTGTGCTACAGCCTACGGCAATCACCAGGTAATCATATCCAAAATCACCAATGGATGTCTTTACGCATTTTTGCTGCGGATCAATCGCAAGAACATCGGCTATCCGAATGTGCGTATTTTTGCAATGTTGAAATACTTTTCGGAGCGGAAACGAGATGCTTGCAGGTTCAAGTCGTGCCGTCGCCACCTGATACATTAACGGTTGAAACTGATGATAGTTGTTTTTGTCGATTAAATAAAGTTCGTACGGTGAATTCTTTAAATCCTGAGCGATTCGGAGACCGGCAAATCCTGCTCCTATTATTACGATTCGTTTTCTGGCATCCATAATGATGGTGTTTTCGTAAAGTTACCGAAATGCTGGAAAATTAATCCTCTCTATTAACTTTTTCTATAGAAAACGCAGGAAGGCATACCGAGAGATATTCGCATGGTTCATCAAAAGGGTTCGAATACTGCACGCGCGTATTTTTTTGAATATGGATGGATTCGCCGGCGTTCAATACAATGGTGTCGCCCTCGATAATAAATTGCTTTTTTCCTTTGATTAAATAGGTGTATTCGTCAAATTCAGGAGTTTGATAAGGTTCGCTCCAATGTGGCGGAGCAATCATGTGCGCAATCGAAACATTGGGATTCGAAGTCGCAGCAATGCCATGATGTTCCTGAATCACTTTTCCGTCATTGGTGGGCACGACAAACGGAGTGGTTTGAATTAGATATCGTTTCATCATTTCTTAAAAATAAAATAAACAGCTAAAATCAGAAAGCAGAAACCAATGGCATGGTTCCATCTAAATGTCTCGTTTTTAAAAAAGAGCAAAGAAAAACCTACGAAAACGACCAGCGTAATTACCTCTTGTATAACTTTTAGCTGCATCAGTGAAAACGGCCCGCCATTTCCTTCGTAGCCGATTTTATTTGCAGGTACCTGAAAACAGTATTCAAAGAATGCAAGTCCCCAACTGATTAATACTATCGTAATCAAACCTGCATTTTCGAACCATTTCAGTTCTTTGAATTTCAAGTGACCGTACCAGGCCAAAGTCATAAAGACGTTCGACATCACTAAAAGGCTGATTGTAAAGATGGTTTTCATTTAAAAGAAGTTGTTGATATCGCGATTAAAGGTAATTTTTTGCTGAAATTAACGCATAGTTAATCGTGTGGAAACATTGAGTTAATGCTTTGAAAAAACTTTCGTCGGTACAGATACCATAAGGGTTTCGCGGATTTTCAATAAATGCTAATAAAAGTAAAAAAAGTTTTTTTATTACAAGTAAAAATCTAAATTTGCTCCTATTCAATTTTATTCTAAATTATAAAACTAGTAACTCTAAAAAAATTAAACTTTAAGTAAAATGGCAAACGTTAAAAAAGAAAGTAGTTCAAACGCCGGTAATATTTTTTCCATTATTGCGATCGTGGGCTGTATATTAGTTGGGTTCTTAATCAGAACTTTTATCCTTGGAGATCCGTCAAACTTTGAAGGAGGCGATAATGCAAATCATCCGCTTCCGGGGAATTATCTTGGGATGGTATACAAAGGTGGAAATGTCGTGCCAATTTTGATGGGACTACTTTTAATGGTGCTTGTATTTTCGATCGAGCGCTTCTTCGTTATCACTAAAGCGGCTGGAAAAGGAAATCTTGATAAGTTCATGCAGAATGTGCAGGCTCGTGTTAAAGAAGGAGATATTGACGGAGCGATTGAAGCTTGCGACAGACAACAAGGTTCAGTTGCAAACGCTATCAAGTCGGCACTTATAAAATACCAGGAAGTTAAAAGGGAAGGTTTCGACAGCGAAAGTGCTTCTGAAACAATCCAAAAAGAAATAGAAGAAGCTACTTCACTGGAAATGCCAATGCTTGAAAAGAATATGACCATTCTTTCCTCTTTGGTTTCATTGGGTACACTTGTCGGACTATTAGGGACAGTACTTGGTATGATTACCGCATTTGGCGCATTGGCAACTACAGGTACGCCTGACCAGGCTGCATTGGCGAACGGTATTTCTGAGGCACTTATCAATACTGCAACCGGTATCTTGACATCGGTACTTGCGATCATTGGTTACAACTACTTTACATCTAAAATTGATACGCTTACCTATTCAATCGATGAGGCCGGTGCTACAATAATCGGTACTTACCGTCGTTTTAAAGGTAGTTTACGTAGCTAATTAAAGAAATCTAACCACCATCCGGAGTCTATCCGGATGGTTAATTAATAAAAAACTATATTAATGGCTAAAGTAAAAACGTCAAAGAAAATGACGGCTATCGACATGACCGCAATGTGCGATGTTGCGTTCCTGTTGCTGACATTTTTCATTTTGACTGCAACAGCACGGCAACCTGAACCTTTGCCTGTTGATACACCGGCTTCGACCGTTCAGACAAAATTGCCGGAAAGTAATCTTGCCACAATTACGATTGGTGACAAAAAAGTATTTTTCGGAGTAACAGGACAGCAGGTTCGTCGCAAAACCCTCGAATTGATGAGTGCAGAATACGGGGTAGAGTTCTCAGAGGATGAGAAGCAGAAATTCGCCTTGATCGAAACATTTGGCGTGCCGATGGAAAGTTTGAAGAGTATTATTCAAATGAAAAGCGCCGAACGAATTGAAGCAGGCCAGCCTGGCATTCCAATCGATTCGACCAACAACCAACTTGAAGACTGGGTTAGAAATGCGCGAATTGCAACTGCCGACCTTGATGATAAAGATTTGCAAATCGCAATTAAAGGTGATCAACGCGAAGAATATCCAATTATCAAACGGGTGATGGATATATTACAGGACCAAAAAATAAACAGTTTTAATCTGGTAACCGGTTTACGGGGCGAGAATTAATTCAAAATAAAAAGATAAAATGGCTGAATTAAATACCGGCGGCGGAGAAGGCAAACAACGTGACGGCAAAGTTAGAAGTAAGAAACAGAATTCAACTGTGGATTTGACCGCAATGGTCGATTTGGCATTTCTTTTAATTACTTTCTTCATGCTTACCACGTCGCTTTCAAAACCACAGTCAATGGATCTAGGGCTGCCGGACAAGAACGAAGAAGTAGATAAAAACCTGAAAGTTGACGAGCGACGTACTATGACGGTGCTTTTGGGCGATAACAATAAGATGATGTATTACATGGGAATTATGAACACTCCCATGGCTCCAAAGGCAGTGACCTACGGTAAACAGGGCATCAGGGCTGAAATCTTGAAAAGAAAAGAAGAGGTCGCACGATATACCGCCGCGAAAGGTAATCCTGAGCAGGGAATGATTGTGATCATAAAGCCCAGCAAATTGTCCAATTACCGGAATCTTGTAGATATTCTTGACGAAATGGCGATTACAGATGTTCCAACATACGCCATTACAGAGATTACGCCACAAGAAGAAGAAGTTATCGATGGTACTGCTGCGGCTGCAGCCACTACCCCTTAAAAAATTTTATTATGAAACTGGATATATTAAAAGGAAATTGGCTCGACATTGTATTCGAAGGCCGTAATAAACGATACGGCGCGTATGAATTGCGTAAGAGCAATCCGAAAACTACCGTTCGGTCGTTCATTATCGGAGTTGTCGGATTCGCGTTTCTTGTCAGCATCCCAATGCTTGCGAGGCTTATTCCCGAGAAGGCTGAAAAGGAGACTGTCCTTGACGAAAAAATCGTCACCGTGAAGCTTCCGCCGAAAGAAAAACCACCTGAAAATCTTCCACCGCCGCCACCGCCGCCACCAAAAGTGGATCAGGTGAAATTTACAAAACCTGTAGTGGCAAAGACTGAAGAAGTTATAGAAGAACCACCTAAGATTGTTGAGATCAAGGATAAGAAAATCGGCGATAAAGATATTAAAGGTGATCCCGACGCACCAATCACAATTGACGAGCCGGTTGGGACAGGGCCAAGTATCGTAGACGATAATAACATCTACAATACTGCGGGTATCGAAGTTAAGCCGGATTTTCCCGGAGGTCTGCAGAAATTCTATCAATTTGTCGGCAATAACTACCGGGCTCCTGAAGAAGAAGGTTTGAAAGGCCGTGTTCACGTTACATTTGTCGTTGAGAAAGATGGTTCGTTAACAGATATTAAAGTTATAAGGGACATCGGTTACGGAACAGGTGCTGAAGCCATTAGGGTTCTTAAGAAATCTCCGAAATGGATTCCTGGCGAACAGAATGGAAAAAAGGTCAGGGTACGTTATTCACTGCCTATTACAATTCAGCCACCGCAGTAATGTTCGATTTTAAACATATTAATTTTGGGAAGAAATCGCCGCAACAGCGATTTCTTTTCATTATAGGGTTTTTGTTTTTTTTGGTTTATCTCGTCTTGGGATTGATTTTGATATTTTGGAGAGACCTACCATTCGCTATAGAAGGCATCTATAGGATTGCACTCGGCGTTCTTTTGATTGTATATGCGTTTATGAGGTTTGTCAGGTATTTTAAACGGGATTAGTATGCAAACATTTATAAAAATAGTGCTACTTAGTGCAGTTCTGAGTCTAGCTGCCTGCAAAAAGGAACGCGATGGTGAGACGATTCTTAAAGGCTCGGCAACTGTACTGGTTGACGAAACCCTTTTGCCGATAATCGAAGATCAGGTTGCCGTATTCGAATCCGACTATGATGCCAAAATTACATTGATGCCAAGATCTGAGGCCGAAGCGGTGCAGGCATTGTTTAAAGATTCTGCGCAGGTAATCATTTTACCGCGAAACCTTTCAGACGCCGAACGAGAAGTATTTGCGTCGAGAAAGATTTATCCAGAATCCTCGAAAATCGGAACTGACGCGATTGCATTGATTGCAAACAGCCGCCATCAGGATACGATCATCGCATTGGCAGAAATTGTAGCTTTTATGAAAGGCGACCGGACTTCACAAACCATAAAAGGGCTCGTTTTCGATAATCTGAATTCGAGCACTGTTCGCGTTATTTCGGAACGCGCTAATGTTGATTCAGTACCACAAAATGATATATATTCTTTCCGGACAAATGAGGAAGTGATTAAATTCATCGCCGAAAACTCAGGCATGATCGGCGTCGTTGGAATTAATTGGCTTACGCAGCCCAATCCTGAATCGGCCGATATTATCCGGAAAATTAAGATTCTTAGCGTCAAGGATATCAATGGCGACAAGTATTACTATCCCAGTCAGAATAACCTTGCAGAAGGCACTTACCCTTTGGCACGCGATTTGTACATTGTGAATGCACAAAGCTTTTCGGGGCTTGGTGTTGGCTTCTCAACCTTCATCGCCGGTGATCGTGGACAGCGCATAATTCTGAAGTCAGGATTACTGCCTGTCAGAATTCCGAGCCGGCAGATCATGACCCGAAAACAACTTGAAACAAAAAATAATAATTAAATCCATAATGATGAACAAATTGAAAATTTTAAGTATCGTACTTTTTAGCTTTTCAGGGATCGCTGTCGCGCAAGCGCAAGATCTTCAGCAGGCAAAAAAAGCCATCGATGCCGAACAATATGAAAAAGCAAAAACGATTTTAAAATCCTTTGTGCAAGCAAATCCCGATAACGGTGAGGCTACTTTGTTACTCGGGAATATGTATCTGCGCCAAAATATCGCCGACTCAGCAAAGATTTTCTTTAATAAAGGAATTTCCGCGCGCGACAACGGAAAGTTGAATTACATCGGGCTTGGTCAGATTGACCTGAACAATAATAATCTTTCCGCAGCGCAGTCGAATTTTGCGCTTGCAACCAAAGGAATGAAAAAGAAAGATACCGACGCATATGTGTATATCGCGCAAGCGTATATGAATGCCGACAAACCCGATTATAAAAATGCAATTTCTGTATTGGAAAAAGCAAAACTCGCTAATCCACAGGATGCTGCTGTCCAGCTTGCATTGGGTGACGCCCATTATGGGAATAAAGACCAGAACAACGCGTACATTGCATATAGAGCCGCGGTTCAACTTGATCCGGCATTGATTCGTGCAAAAATGCAGCAAGGTGTCCTTCTTAAAGGTGCCCGCGCATTCACGGAAGCGGTCAAAGCTTACGATGTTGTGCTCGCAAACAACCCGAATTACGGTCCCGTATATCGCGAATTGGCAGAGACCTACTATCTATGGGGCAACCACGAACCTGCAAAGTATAACGAATACATTAAAAAAGCGTTGCAGTACTATGAGAAATACATGAGCCTTACCGATTATTCGTTGGCATCGAGAATGCGTCACGCCGACTTCCTGATCCTTGCCAAAGATTACAAGGCATTAGAGGCAGAAGCCCAGAAAATGAAAGAGATCGATAAGGTGAATCCGCGAATCCTGCGTTACCTTGGGTATTCTGCATACGAAAATGGCAATATCGATGTCGCGCTTTCATCAATGCAACAATTTATCGCAAATCCGAATAACAAAATAATCGGCCGCGATCACATGTATCTGGGATTGGCAAAGTTGAAAAAGGCGAATAGTGCCGATGGTACCGTAGATGCTGCGATGTTCAACGAGGCAGTTGCCGATATCCGTAAAGGTGTTGAAATGGACAGTTCCCTGACGCAGGACATCAGCGAGGTTGGTAAAGGTTTCTACGATCAAAAATTATTTAAGGAAGCATCGGCGATTTACGAAATTGCAGCTTCAAACGCAGATTCAAAAAACAACCTGCTTGATAATTTTTATCTCGGAAATTCAATCTATTATGACAATAGCCGTAAAGATGCCGAACAACGCGACAAGGAAGCACTTAGAAAAGCCGACATTGCGTTTGGAAATGTCATAACAGGTTCGCCTACAACCCAGGATGCATACATTTTCAGGGCACGCACAAACAGTTTGCTCGAAGATGATCCGAACATGATAAAATATTATGAAGAATATATTCGTGTCGTAACTGAAAAAGGACCCGAGGAAGTAGCTAAGAGCAAAGCGAAATTCATAGAGGCGTACAATAACATCGGAGCCGGGTATGCCAACACCGATGAGGCTAAAGCCAGGGAATATTTCAATAAGACCCTCGCACTCGACCCGGGCAATGAATACGCGACCCAGTCACTTCAGAAATTAAAATAATTCATAACAATCTCTTTTAAACCGACGCTTTGCTGTCGGTTTTTTTTTATTGGTAGCTGTTCCCGCTGTCCGCTGTATCCGGGCTTTTGCGGCGCTTGCATTCGCCG
>JAEYZX010000147.1 GCA_023427845.1 Bacteroidota bacterium | reverse complement strand
CATAATGCTTGTGTGCTGTTTAAAAAAATAGATTAAAATCATTAATGCGGTTCTTAAAAAAAATATTTAAAAAATCCCGTGCTCAAGAAGACGGGATTTTTTTTAATGAACTCGAAGCAATTTTGGGATTTCGGCCTATCACGCTCGAATTCTATCAGAAAGCATTCACGCACCGATCATCGAACAAAATCGACGTAAGCGGAATACCGATAAATTACGAACGGCTGGAATTTCTGGGCGACTCAATTCTAAGTGCTGTAATAGCTGCTCATCTGTTCGAGAAAGCACCATTGGGAGATGAAGGATATCTGACCAAAATGCGATCAAAAATCGTGAGTCGGGAACATTTAAATGAACTCGGACGTGATCTGAACCTGATCCGGTTCATTGAAAGTAAAATCCCGATAAGCAATTTTGGCGAAAATATCCATGGCAACATCTTTGAAGCTGTTGTTGGCGCCATTTATCTGGATCGCGGATATACCTATTGCGAAAAATTTATCCAAAAACGGGTAGTTGAACCCTATGTGGACATTGCAAAACTGGAAGGGAAGGTAATCAGTTATAAAAGCCTGCTGATCGAATGGTGCCAAAAAGAAAAAAAATCGTTCCACTTTGACGTCTTCGAGGATAACGGGATCGACGGCCAGCGATTGTATGGCGTATAGTTCAGTATCTATAACAAAGTGATCGCGAAAGCCCGCGCGACTTCCAAAAAGAAAGCCGAAGAAAAAGCTTCACGACGCGCCTTTTTCGCTTTTCAAGAAAAAATTAACAAAAAGTAAATCGCAATTCGCAACACTATTACGTTTTCGTTGATAAATAATCGTTAAGCAAATTACTCCGCTTTTCTTATGTAGCACAGAAACCCTATCTTTACGGCTTATTATCTTTGTATGGCCATTCACAAATTGCATATTGATGATTTTGACGAAATCGACTATCAACTTATCGCCATCCATACTTCTCTAGAAGACTATCGATTAGCCTATATCCTGAACCAAAAATTGCCGGTGCTTCTCCAAAAAAGCAAGGAGGAAATTCAAGTCCGCATCAAGGAAGGCACCACCTCATTTTCCCGCTATCTGTTTGAAAATCCTGAACGGGAAATATATTGGAATTTGATTCAGAATAGAAACGAGGTACTTTCGAATTCCGAAACTACGGCCGACCTGTTTGCAGGAGCCGGAATGGCAGTTGCGACTCAAGTATATTTGCTGCCTGAATTTAAAAAAGTGGACTATTTTTTGAAGATCGAAAATTCGGAGATGCCAGTCGAAAAAATAACCGAACAAATACAGACAGCACCCCAGATATCGACGGTTTACAGTGTCGATACCGCTAAAATAAAATCTAAGAACAATCTAATTTTTTAAGAATGCCAACTATTAAAAAGACAAAAATTGTAGCTACTCTCGGACCAGCTTGCAGTTCGCGTGAGGTCCTTAAAGATATGATCGAGGCAGGCGTAAACGTGTTCCGTGTTAATTTTTCGCACGCCGATTACGATGACGTAAAATCCAAGATTGACCTGATCCGGGCGTTAAATGACGAATTTGGATATACGACCGCAATCCTTGCCGATTTGCAAGGCCCAAAACTCCGCGTCGGTATAATGAAAGAAGATGTAGTGGTTGTAAACGGCGAATTAATAACGTTTACGACTGCGGAGGACATTCCCGGCACTGCCGAAAAAGTGTATATGAATTATAAAGAATTTCCGCGTGATGTAAATCCCGGTGAACGGATCTTGCTTGACGACGGTAAGCTGATTTTTGAAGTTGTAGAAACGAACAGAACCACTGAAGTTGTGGCGCGGGTAATCCAGGGCGGGCCATTAAAGTCGAAAAAAGGCGTGAACCTGCCAAACACTAAAGTATCGCTACCGGCATTGACGAAAAAGGACATCAAGGATGCCATTTTTGCAATCGGGCAAAAAGTCGACTGGATTGCATTGTCATTTGTCCGGACGCCAAAAGATCTTCAGGAACTTCAAGATCTAATCGACCAGCATTCCGATCACAAAATTCCGATTATAGCTAAAATTGAAAAGCCTGAAGCCGTCGAAAATATCGACAAGATTGTTGCGTACTGCGACGGACTGATGGTTGCGCGTGGCGATTTGGGAGTCGAGGTTCCGGCACACGAAGTCCCTTTGATCCAGAAAAAATTGGTTAACCGCGCAAAGACTGCACGCATTCCGGTAATCATCGCAACCCAAATGATGGAAACAATGATTACAAGCCTTACACCAACCCGGGCCGAAGTCAATGACGTCGCGAACTCGGTAATGGATGGAGCCGATGCAGTAATGCTTTCAGGAGAAACTTCGGTTGGAAATTATCCGGTACAGGTGATCCAGAAAATGACCCAGATCATTGAAGCGGTCGAGGATTCGCCATTGATCACCGTTCCACAGAATACTCCACAAGTGCGAACAAAACGATTCATCACCAAAACCATCTGCCATCATGCCGCGACAATGGCCAATGTTATTCAGGCCAAGGCAATTTGTACTTTAACCAATAGCGGTTATACAGCGTTCCAGATTTCTGCATGGCGTCCGATGGCGCATATACTTGTGTTTACATCGAACAAAAGGATCTTGACACAGCTCAACTTACTTTGGGGCGTGAAATCATTTTATTACGATCAATTTGTGAGTACAGACGAAACGGTGACGCATATCAACGAAATGGCAAAAGAGAGCGGATTTGTACAGAAAGGCGATTTTCTGATCAATCTTGCAGCTATGCCGGTTACCGATAAAGGAATGGTAAATACGCTGCGGGTGTCTCAAATTGAATAATTAATCGGCTTTGGAGATTTTTTAGAATTCAAATTTCAATTGAACTGCAACGGTTTTCTTGATCTCGGTATTGAGGTTGCTTAGCGAAATCCCCAAAAGCCTGACCGATTCTTTCATCCGTTCCTGGTACAGTAATTCTTTTGCAATTTCGAGCATGAGTGATTTATCGGATATGAAATAGGGAAGGGTTTTGCTGCGTGTCTGCAGCGTGAAATCGCTGTACTTGATTTTCAATGTAACGGTTTTCCCTGCTACATCATACCGTTTCAGACGCCTTTCCAATTCGCCTGCGATCGCCTCCAACTTCTCAAGCATAAAGATTTCCGAGGTCAGGTTCTCGTCGAAAGTATGTTCGGTAGCAACCGATTTGGCGATGCGCTCCGGCTTTACTTCACTTTCGTGGATTCCCCGCACGATATTAAAATAATACGCACCCGATTTACCAAAGTGTTTTTCGAGGAATTCCAACGATTTTAGCTTAAGGTCGGCTCCCGTAAATATGCCAAGTTGGTACATTTTCTCGGTCGTGACTTTTCCGACGCCATAAAACTTCCGTATTGGCAGCGCCTCAAGAAAAGAGATGACCTCATCCGGATTTACGGTTTTCTGTCCGTTAGGCTTATTGAAATCGGATGCAATTTTGGCGACGAATTTATTGATTGAAATCCCTGCCGATGCTGTCAATCCGACTTCTTCAAAAATTCGCTTTCTGATTTCCTGCGCAATCATCGTCGCACTCGGAATTCCCTTTTTATTTTGCGTAACATCAAGATACGCTTCATCAAGCGAAAGTGGCTCGACCAAATCGGTATAGTCAAGAAATATTGCGCGGATTTTATTTGAGATTTCCTTATAGCGATCGAACCGCGGGCGAACGAATATAAGCTCCGGACAATACTTTTTTGCCAGGACACCACTGATTGCGCTTCGTACGCCAAATTTTCGTGCTTCGTAGCTCGCCGCTGCAACCACGCCGCGGTTTTCAGATCCGCCAACCGCTAATGGTTTTCCTTTCAATTCAGGATTATCCATCTGTTCGACCGATGCATAAAACGCATCCATATCGACATGGATGATTTTACGGAGTCGAACTTTAGCATTCATTGATTACTCCGGTTTTAGATATTCGACGTCAACAACCGGTTTTTCACGGCGTTCAGTTGGAAAAAAGAAACTTATCGGCTTGGCTTTAAAAAGCCTCCATACCGATGCCATGACCGATTGCAATTCGGTGATTGCAATATCACGGGAACGGAATGCAAGTCCGAGCGACAATCCAAAACTCACAGCGAAATTCACCACTCCAATCATTGCAACGCCGAATATTCCCCAGAAAAGTAACGTTTTGGTGACAAGGAAATTTGCGCCATAAATTCCGAGTGCCAAATTACCACTGGCGAATGTGATATGGCGTACGTCAATATCCAGGCCGAGAAACATCCCAACCGACGCCGTTGTTCCCATAAAGACACCAAACCAGAAGTTTGAAATGATTCCGGCACTTTTCTTTTCATATACTTCCGACACTTGTATAGTACGTTGTCGGCCAAGCCATTTTTTAAGTAAAGGATGTTCCTGGATGCGATAATATACCTGATTGTGTTTGTCGCGGTTCGCAATGCTCCCCGAGATGATTCCCGACAAGAACAGGTAAACACCTGCAATGGCAGCATGCACGATTGCGAGTGAGTGAATCGGGCTTTGATTGCTTATCAACGAATGCCAATTTGCCATTCCGAGATTATATTTAAAAATCAGGTCGATCACCCAAACTATGAGCAGCGGAATCGAGAATGCGGTAACCACATTTCCGACAAACGCGATAAATTGTGAACGAAATACGCGGGCGAATAAGATTGCAAAAGCCGCATATTTCTCACTGCCTTTCCCTTTTTGCTTCGTTCCCTGCACAAGTGCCTTTACCAATGCGGAAGCGGTCATTGCAGGCTGCTTCGTTGCAAGTGTAAAGCCCAGCAGATAAATTGTAATAAACGCAAGGGCATAATTCATGCTGTACAGAAATGCATGCCCAAAATAGCTTGTGTCGATTTGACCCAAAAGTATTTTGATGATGCACGCAATACCAACAATCAATCCGCCGCCAAGTGAACTCCGGAGCATCAGGAAATACTCACGCCTGCCCTCGGTAATATAATTTTCTCCTGTTTTTGCGGTATGCTGCGTGATTTCATACGACAGCAGCTGCGTACTTTCGCTTATGAATTTCCGGACATTATTTTTGTAGCAATTGTATTTGATGAGTTGTAATGCAAGTGTAATGCTGTTTTGCTTCTTTTGTTCAGGTGCATCCACCACCAGCAGAGGCAACAAAATTTTCAGCCGCTCAAGCTGTTGCCTGATTTTTAATAAGTTTTGGTTTACCCGAAGCGATATCCCGTATTTACTGCTATTGCTAAAAGCTTTATCGACAAACTCCTCGCAATGGCTATGCAAGATAAGAAGCTGACGATACGATTCATCCGAAGTGATAAAATGCTGACCGGAGGTTCGGATAAGCTCTATAGTCTGTACTAATTCATATTCAAAGGCGGTAAACGGACTCTCAAGATCGTCAAACTCGGGCACCATCTTAATCACTTCCGTTTCCATTGCACGTCCACTGATGCGTTGCGCAATCAAATGCATCGAATGCATCATCTCCGACAACGGCGAATCAGGTTCGACCGTTTCATAGATACTCGAAAATTTAAGGATGTCATACAATTCTTCCAGCTGGGCCGATGGGATTTTACTGATCCAGATATTATCCGTTGCCAGATAGAACACCTGGTTCAGTACATATTCAAGCCGGTCTTTTTGCGGCTGGTTGGGAAGGATCTTGGCATACAACCTGCTTTTTACCTCGTAGAAAAAATTGACGTCCTGCAGGATCGCGGCATCCGAGAGGAATTTGTTGAATTTTTTGTGATATAATATTCCTTTGAGATAAATAGAGAAGAATGACGCACATTGACGATTGCTCTTTAAAAACTCTAACAGACCGGTCAGGTCTACAATTGTTGTATGAGGTTTCCTTGGCCGGATTTTCCTGACAACCTGGATAAGTATTTCCAAATCATCGTCGTGTTTCTGCCATGAAATATTTTTACTGCATAGTTCTGCAATATATTCTGCAGCAGTAATTTGCGGTTTACGTCGTAAACGTTGAAATTTCATTAGTTGCGTATTGGGTAAAAATACAAATTTGAAGTACAGTTTTTAGTACCTTGGCAATAATAAAATTTATAAAATGGTAGAAATCGAACGGAAATTCCTGGTGCTATCGGACGATTATAAAAAATTCGCAACATCTAAAACACCGATATTGCAGGGCTACTTAAATTCCGATCCGCACCGCACGGTCAGGATTCGCATCAAAGGCGAAAGCGGATTTCTGACAATTAAAGGCAAAGGGAATTCGACCGGTACCACGCGGTTGGAATGGGAAACCGAGCTTCCTCTATTTGAAGCACGACCATTGCTCGATATTTGTGAAGAAGGCGTGATCGAAAAGATCAGGTATAATGTTCCGGTTGGCAAACATCTGTTTGAAGTCGATGAATTTACAGGGATAAACACCGGGTTAACAATTGCCGAAATCGAATTGCAAAATGAAAACGAATTGTTTGAAAAACCTTCATGGCTCGGACAAGAAGTGACCAACGATAATCGGTATTACAATGCCTATCTGAGCTCTAAACCTTTTACTACCTGGTAACCGAAAATCCAGGACCGATTCATTTTATGCGATTGTATTTGATATTTCGCTAATTTATTTCAACAAAGGGTAATTATCATGTCAAAATCGGGATCCATAGTCATAATCGAGGACGATATCGAGGATAAGGAGATTCTTGAAATTGTCGTACGCGATCTTGGGTACCAAAATACATTACGTTGGTTCAGGTTGACGAGAGATGCGTGGGACTATATGAAAACAACCGATGAAAACATGTTTCTTATTTTCTGTGATGTCAATCTGCCCAAGCAAAGTGGACTGGAATTTAAAAAGCAAATCGACGACGATCCCGAATTACGCCGTAAAAGCATTCCGTTCCTGTTCTTTTCAACTTCATCGAATCAGAACGAAATCGATACAGCATATACGCAAATGACCGTTCAGGGATATTTCGTTAAGGGAAATGATTTTGATGAAATCAAGAAACTGATAAAAATAGTTCTTGAATATTGGTCGGCTTGCAAACACCCCAACACACAATAAAAGTAGCGCAATTTACTAACGAACGACTGATATTGACACGCGTAGGATTCCGTGGTTTTTATTATCGGTGATTTTCATAAAGGCCTTTTTTGACAAGTCGAGTTCACGGCCACGCTTAAATGGTCCGCGATCGTTTACCACAACCACAACCGATTCACGATTAGCAAGATTCGTAACTTTCAGCTTCGTCCCAAAAGGAAGTTTCCTATGGGCAGCCGTTAATTTGTTGTTGCTGAATTTTTCGCCACTTGCTGTTTTTCTGCCATTAAACTTATCGGCATAATACGAAACTTCGGCACTTTTATTCAGGACTTTTCCATCGCTGAATTTTGCGCTTCCACAACCTGCCAAAAGCATCAACAAGAAAACAACAAGTATATTTTTCATTATTGAATGATTTCAATAGTGACTTTCACTGCACCACTGTACCGGGAACTTGCAATATCCATAAAGGCGCGTTTCGACAAATCTATTTCACGCCCTTTTATAAATGGGCCGCGATCGGTTATTTCGACCACAACCGATTTCCCATTTGCCTCATTGGTCACTTTGACCTTGGTTCCAAAAGGCAACTTCCGGTGTGCGGCTGTATATTTTTGATTGTCGAATCTGCGTCCGCTTGCCGTTCGCCTGCCATTGAACTTATCGGCATAATACGACGCGTGAGCATTCTTTTTGTGAAGTTTTAGCTTTAGGTTGCTTACAAGCTGCAAACTATCGGCGATCGCAGCATTTTTTGTGATCGAATCCTGAAGCGTTTTTATGACCTGCTGTTGCGAGGCAGCCTGTTTGGGTATGAGTACGAATGTGGAAAGTACAATCAGTATGAGTAATGTCCTGATTTGAATCATAGTAAGTTTGTTTCGGCACCGCACTTGCAAATACCGTTCCTAAAAAAAGAAAGCTCCTAGAAGAGCTTTTTTGTAACGTCGGTTAACAGATCCCAAGGTATCCTGCTCAAAATCAGCAGTAATCCGACACCGTAGAAAATGGTGAAAGTCTTGAATTTTTTCGTGCTTTCGATCACCTTCTTGTGTTTTGACCATCCGATTGTTATCAGCGTAATGGCGATCAGGTTTACTAATGGATGTTCAAGTGAGGTTAGCCGCAATGCCGAATTCTTCATTTCTCCCAATACCGATATTCCGAGCGGAGAATTAAAATACATGATAATTCCGACAAGAAATTGAATATGGGTCGCAATTAGCGCGAACAACGCAAGCTTTCTGTCTTTTGCGGTAAATTCCCGTTTTGACGAAAGACCTGCAATCGAATTAATTACCGCAATTAACAGAAGCAGCAGTACCAAGTAAGCTACTATAGTATGGATTTGTTGAAGAGTTTCGTACATAGCGAAGTTGTTTGGAAATCAAATATAAGAAAAAATGTTAATGTTCAACGGGCTCTAGTTCGTCCTATTGATAAACTTTCCCAATAAAAGCTGCGTAGAGCTGTCATGCTCGCCAACCCGTCCCGATTCGATTTCTTTTAAAATTGAGCCGGCAAGTTGCTTTCCGAGTTCAACTCCCCATTGATCATAACTGAAGATATTCCAAATCACTCCCTGCACAAAAATTTTATGTTCGTACATCGCGATCAACGCTCCGAGCGAACTCGGTGTAAGTTTTTCGATAAGTATTGTGTTTGTTGGCTTATTGCCGCTAAAAACCTTAAACGGCGCAAGCCTTTCAATCTCATCTGAACTGAGGTTCTGATTTTCCAATTCGGCCCGAACTTCCTGCTCGGTTTTGCCGTTCAGCAATGCTTCTGTTTGGGCAAAGAAATTCGACATCAACTTTTTATGATGATCGTCATCGCCATGTAATGACTCGATGAAGCCGATGAAATCGACCGGAATGAGTTTTGTTCCCTGATGCAAAAGCTGAAAAAATGCATGCTGCGAATTGGTTCCGGGCTCGCCCCAGATTATGGTGCCCGTCTGATAGTTGACCGGTTTTCCATCGCGATCGACACTTTTTCCGTTGCTTTCCATAATTCCCTGCTGCAGATAAGGAGCAAATCGATTCAGGTACTGCGTATACGGAATCAGCGCCTCGCTTTCGGCATCAAAAAAGTTGTTGTACCAAATACTTATCAGCGCAAGCAAAATCGGTATGTTTTTATGGGGAGGCGTTGTTTTGAAATGCTGATCCATTTCATGTGCGCCTTTGAGTAATTTATTGTAATTGTCGAATCCGACTGCAAGGCTGATCGAAAGGCCGACCGCGCTCCACAAAGAAAACCTTCCGCCAACCCAATCCCACATCGGAAAGATGTTTTCGCTGTCGATTCCGAAATTTGTTACGTTTTTGATGTTGGAGGAAACCGCGACAAAATGCGTCGCTATATCTTTTTGCTGAGCAGATTTTAGAAACCATTTCCGAATAGTTTCGGAATTTGTCAACGTTTCCTGTGTGGTGAATGTTTTTGAAACGATGATGAATAAAGTCGTTTCGGGGTTTAGTTTTTTTAGCGTTTCGTGAACGTGATCGCCATCGACATTCGATACAAAATGTAAATTGAGGTGATTTTTGTAGTACTGAAGTGCTTCAACAACCATGGCCGGACCAAGATCAGATCCGCCGATTCCGATATTTACGACATCGGTAAATGCTTTGCCGGTATAACCTTTTCTGTTGCCGTTTATCACGTCGTTGGAAAATGCGGCAATTTTATTTTTTACATTTATTACTTCGGGAATGACATTGATCCCATCAACTTTTACTTCTGAATGTTCGGGTGCACGAAGCGCGGTATGAAGTACAGCACGACCTTCAGTTTGATTGATCAGATCGCCGTCAAAATATTTTGAAATCGCATCGCTCAACTGCATCTGCTCGGCAAGCGCAAGCAAATAATTGAGTGTATCATCATTTATGATGTTCTTCGAAAAATCTACAGTAAAATCATTGCAGGTCAAATGAAATTTCTCGGCACGCTGTAAATCAGCCGCGAACATTTGTTTCATTGAAGCCGATTGCATCTCTTCAAAATGCCGCTGAAGATCAGACCACGCCTTCGTACTTGTTGGATTTATATTCTGTAGTGACATTATTTTGTGAATTTAAGTTCTGCAATACTGTCGAGTTCGCGTTTCAACGGTTCCATATAAGCCATAAATCGGGGCTTGTGCTTGTTATCCATTGGTGTCGAATTAGGAAGTTTCAAACGCAGTGCATCGACCTGAACGCCGTTCTTCCAAAAACGGTAACAAACATGCGGACCGGTGGCGAGTCCGGTGCTGCCCACTTTTCCGATAATGTCTCCTTGTGAAACCCGTTGACCGCGGCGGACAAGGATTTTGGACATGTGAAGGTATTGCGTTGAGTACGTTTTGTTGTGCTTTATCTTGACGTAGTTGCCATTTCCGGCAGTAAAGCCCGTCTGCTCGACAACGCCGGATGCCGTGGTCATGATAGGTGTGCCATGCGGTGCGGCATAATCGGTGCCTTTGTGCGCCTTCCAGACTTGCTGCACCGGATGAAACCGTTTTGGCGAGAATCGTGATGATATTCGGCTGAATTTAAGCGGTGCTTTGAGAAAAAAGTTTTTAAGCACTTTCCCTTCTTCATCATAATAGGCGATTTTTCCCGAAACGGTGTCCTGGGCAAATGGAAACGCATATATGATCTTGCCTTTGTATTCGAAAAATGCGGCTTCAAGATTTTCAACTCCGTCGTATATGCTGTCGTTGATAAACCTTTCGGTAAACGTCAAAGCAAATTTATCGCCTTTTTGAAGTTTGAAAAAATCGATTGACCACTGGTATACATTGGAGACCTGTGTGGCCAGCGCGGCAGATACCTTCTGCTGTTCTAGCGCTTCAGTTAACGATCCGTCGAGTTCGCCCGCTATTGTGCGCCGTCTGATTGTAATGGGCCGAACAGTTCGGTATACCGTAACCGAATCGCGCATATCGACTACATAATAACTGAGCTTGTCGGGTTGGTAAATGAATGCCTGGATCAATTTTTCAGCATCTTTTGAACGTAGGATCGTAAACGGTTTTCCGATCCTGATCCTTCGCACATCAAAACTATCCTTGATTTTCTCATTGATGTCGTGTACGCGAAGGTTGCCTAAATTTTGTGTTTCAAGTATGCTGCTGAACGTATCACCGCTTGCAATGGTATCGTTTACTACATCAAAATCATTGAGTGTAAATCCGAATTCCACAATTTTTGGCTCGGTTTTTTCGACAGCGGCCTCAACGGGTAGCTCATCTTCTTCAGTGTCATTGCAGGAAACCAGGAAAAGTAACAGGAATAGAAGTACTGATGCTATTTTCAAACCAAATTCTTTATACTGTTGTGTTTTTCTCTTCGCCCCAATTTTTTAGTTCATCCTCGCTCCAGAGCGCCGGGAAGAAAATTCGGCGTTGGTATCGCGGGTGCATGTATTTCTTCCAGTCGCTTCCGCCGGTTGCCTCTCCACTTCCCTGGCCGCTGTCGATATATTTTCGCGCCGCATTCAGGTGCCCCATGACCCATGTGATATTTACGGTATAATCGAGGTGACGCATTGCCTGAATCAGTTCAGTATTAAGCTGGTCGGCCTCAGGAAGTTGCTTGAATTTTTGCCAGATGTTGATCGTATTGTATTCTTCCATGTGCCGAAGAAACATGTCTTTGTACTTTCTTTCGAACTCAAGGAGCAAATACGATTTTTTACCGGTTTCATAATCTTTTCCCGCGGCTTGCCAATACAGATGTTCAAACGCATGTTCATACGGTGTGTTCCGATCAATCGTTGCACGGAAGCGGTAATCTATTAGATTGATCAAATCGGTGCTCGCGAATTCAATCAAACGGTACTGGGCACTTTGGAAACCACTCGCCGGGGCAAGCGTGTTGCGGAACTTCATGTACTGTTCCAATTCCATTCCGTCGCCCATAATATCGAATGAGGTCGTAAGCATGTCAAAATAGCGGCTGATGCGCCCCAATCTTTCGGTAAAAAATGCAGTTTCCGGTTTTTCGGTATGGCATATCTGTTTAATTTCCCATAATATCATTTTGAACAGAAGTTCATTTACCTGGTGATACATGATGAACACCATTTCGTCGGGAAGTGTAGTACGCTGAATTTGCAGGTTTAAAAGCGCATCGGTTTGAATATAATCCCAATAGGTCAGTGGTTTTGACCATAAAAGTCCTTCAAGATGCGTTTCGGTCTTCTGATTTAAATCCCGGTATTTTTGGTCTAGTTGCTCAAGGATTTCATCAGATATGTTGGTATGGGCCATTATGATTATTTTGCTTTAACTTTAAAAGAATGTTTGAGTCCGCGGTAACTGTCCAAATCGGCTTTTAACGAACCTACGGCCAAACTGGCTTTGATCCTGACAGGAATCTTATTGTCGTCGTCCGAAATCCAAACCGTGAGGCTTTCTTCCTCCTTAAACACGCGTCCGGATTGTACAAGTGGTCGAAAAACCATTGTTGGAACGGTGCCAAATTTAGTGGATATATCTTCGGTGCCCATAAATTTTAACTTAAACTTTGTCGTTTCGTCGTCAAAAAACATATCTACGGCGATTGATTGGCCAACTTTTAAATTGTCAACATCGGGATGGTTTCTCAGATAATAAAACGTAGAAAGTATGTCCTGCGTATTGGCGGGAATAACAAAATTCTTTTCTGTTTTCCGTTTGTAGTCTTTAACAAGGATGCGGTTTGTTGCCTGGTTGATCCAGCCTTCCTGATTTTTGGTATATCCGCCTTCATCTATTTTACGGATAAACTGATACGGATTTCCGGTTGTTTTATCAAAATAGCTTTCGTAACGGTCTTCGACTTTAAAGAAAAATCTCGACATACCTGTGGTATAACCTCGACCGACGGCATGAAATACTTTTTTATTGTTGCGGACAGCTTCCTTTATTTCAATTGTAGCGTATCCGGCATTGACAATACCGTAATGAATCCTGAATTTGAGATACTCACCAACGTCGAAAGCACTTTCCCGTTGGGGAGCGAAACTTACCGTGGTCATGAATATTAAAAGTACTATAATCTTTTTCATCTTATGAATTTAGCAATTAATATCCCGGTATGCAACATCTGTTCCAAAAGTACTAAAAAACAAAAAAACCCAGCCAACTTAACGACTGAGTTTTTATGCTATTAACCAACCAAAAAACTATAAATTATGAAAAACTTATAAGAAAAATTCGGGAAACCACTCCGTCGTTTTTACTTTGCAAAGATGCGTAGGTTTTTACATATTTCCAACCAAACGTTTCTATTTAACAAATATTTGACAAGAAAAACGTTTGCGTAATGTCGGCGGTTGAATTATCCTCAATTTTATAACGTGCCGCGTTTAGCTTGTTCACGTTCAATTGATTCGAACAGTGCCTTAAAATTCCCTGCACCAAAACCTCGCGCTCCCATACGCTGAATAATCTCAAAAAACAGTGTCGGGCGATCTTGTAACGGCTTAGTGAAAATCTGCAAAAGATATCCTTCTTCATCGGCGTCGACCATGATCGAAAGTTCTTCGATAACTTTCAGATCTTCCTTCATCATACTCATATGCGCACCCAATCGGTTTGGTACATCTTCGTAGTAGGCATGTGGCGGCGCCGAAAGGAATTCCACTCCTCGCGCTTTTAGTTCCGATACCGTTTTAATGATATCATCAGTTGCTATTGCAACGTGCTGGATACCGGGACCGCCATAGAAATCAAGATATTCCTCAATTTGTGATTTTTTCTTTCCTTCGGCAGGCTCGTTGATCGGGAACTTAATCCTTCCGTTGCCGTTTGACATCACTTTGCTCATTAAAGCCGAATATTCGGTGTTGATCTGCTTGTCGTCGAATGAAAGGAAATTGACAAAACCCATTACCTCTTCGTACCATTTTACCCAAATATTCATCTCATTCCAGCCCACGTTTCCAACCATGTGGTCGATGTATTTCAATCCGGTTGGCGCCGGGTTATAATCTGACTTCCATTCCTGGTAGCCCGGAAGGAAAACGCCGTTGTAGTTTTTACGTTCAACAAAAATATGGACCGTTTCTCCGTAGGTATAGATTCCGGAACGAACCACCTGGCCATATTCATCACTTTCAACGGTTGGCTCCATAAACGGGCTCGCACCTCGTTTGACGGTTTCCTCATACGCGCTTCTTGCGTCTTCAACCCAAAGCGCGGCAACTTTTACTCCGTCGCCATGTTTTGCAAGATGTTCGTTTAGAACGGAATCCTGAGTTAGTGGAGTTGTCAAAACCAAACGGATTTTGTCCTGTACCAGAACGTAGGATGCTTTATCGCGAACGCCGGTTTCAAGCCCGGAATAGGCAAGCGACTGAAATCCGAACGCGGTTTTGTAAAAATGTGCCGCCTGTTTTGCGTTGCCGACATATAGTTCGACATAATCGGTTCCTAAAAGCGGAAGGAAATCCTGTGCTCCTTCAAATATTTTCTCCAGTCCGTATTCGACGGATTTTACTTCTTTTGACATAATAATGTGTTTAGGCGGTGGAATTTCCACCAAAAATTTTTATTGATTAAATGTAAGCCTAGCCCTGATGGAAGCGGCTATCCTTTTGCGGCTTTCTTTAAGCCGGAAAAGATAATAGCGGACAGCAGGATCAGCTTCTTATTCGACCCAAGATTTGTAATACTTCCCATCGTCGATTGCCATCGCATCTTCGGTAACCATCAGCGGACGGAATGTATCGACCATTACTGCAAGCTCCTGGGTTTCGGTTTGACCGATGCTGCGTTCCATTGCGCCGGGCGCCGGACCATGCGGAATCCCTTTTGGATGCAGTGTGATGTGCCCCTGTTCGATGTTGTTGCGCGACATGAAATCGCCGTCGACATAATACAAAACCTCATCGCTGTCGATGTTGCTGTGATTGTAGGGCGCCGGGATCGATTTCGGATGATAGTCGTACAACCTCGGACAAAACGAGCAGACAACGAAAGTTGACGTTTCAAATGTTTGATGTACCGGTGGCGGCTGATGCACGCGTCCCGTGATCGGTTCAAAATTGTGGATTGAAAATGCATACGGGAAATTGTAACCGTCCCATCCAACCACATCAAAAGGATGCGTTGCATAAACGATTTCATGCATCATTCCTTCCTTTTTGATTTTAATGAGGAAGTCGCCTTTTTCATCGTACGTTTCAAGTTCTGAAGGCAATTTGAAATCGCGCTCGCAGAACGGCGCATGTTCGAGATGCTGGCCCGATTCGTTTTTGTATCGCTTTGGCGTATAGAACGGCGCGTACGATTCGACGTAAAAAATACGGTTGTCCTGGGTATCGAATTCGATCTGATAGATGATTCCGCGTGGAATAATCAGATAATCGCCGTACTCAAACGGAATATTCCCCATCATTGTGCGAAGCTTTCCGGAACCTTTGTGGATGAAAAGCATTTCATCGGCATCGGCATTTTTGTAGAAATACGACGTCAGCGATTTTCGGGGTGCGGCAAGGCCGATGATGCAGTCTTTGTTGAGCAGCATCGCTTTGCGGCTGTCGAGGAAATCGTCCTGCGGTTTGACTTCGAAACCTTTAAGCAACAAGGACTTAATGTTCTTTCCGATTGCGATCTTGGGCTCGACCGAGTACGATTTTTTGATTTCCTTTACCTGTGTCGGGCGGTGTACCTGGTAGAGCAACGATGAATGCCCGTGAAAACCTTCGGTCCCGAAAAGCTGCTCATAGTAGAGTCCGCCTCCCGGCTTTTCAAATTGCGTATGTCGTTTTTGAGGGAATACCCCAAGCTTATGATATAATGGCATAACTGTTTTTTTAAAGTTTAGGTAACTTGTATTATAACGCCTTGCTTATTCCGGGTTTCTCTTTATGAGGAACTTCAGGTGAGCAAGCAAATTGCACCAGGATTCTTTCATTTAACAAATATCGGAAATTTTTAATTTTAGGCTTGATAATCGTGACCTTTTTAACTTGTCATTTGCTTTACCCTTTTGATAAAAAAACTCCAGAATTCGATTGTTTTTTTATCTTTGAAAATCTTAACAAATAATTCACAAAATTATATGTCAGCAAATTTGCAGTCGTGGGGAACGAGAACTGGGTTAATTCTCGCCATGGCGGGTAATGCGGTGGGTCTTGGTAACTTTCTACGTTTTCCGGTGCAGGCCGTTCAAAATGGTGGTGGTGCATTTATTATTCCGTACTTGGTTTGTTTCGTCTTAATGGGAATCCCATTACTTTTCATTGAATGGTCTACCGGCCGGTTCGGTGGCCGTTTTGGCAACCACAGCACGCCATACATACTCGATACGATGGCCAAAGGCCGAATATGGAAATATATTGGTGTTTTCGGGATTTTTACAAATGTTGCGGTTGCTGCTTATTACTGTTACATTGAATCGTGGACAATGTCGTATGTGGTGCATTCATTAAGAGGCACATTCGATGGCATGTCGCAATCTGAAGTCGCAAATTTCTTCAATACCTATGTGGATGTCGCCGAATCCACTACGGGAATTCCGTATGAAGCAATTCTTTTCTATATTCTTTGTCTGGTTTTAAATACCTACATCCTATCAAAAGGTTTAGCAGGAATCGAAAAGGTTGCAAAAATAGGAATGCCACTTTTAATATTGTTTGGATTGTTCCTAGCTTATCGCGGACTCACTTTGGGTACTAGCGGCGCCTCGCCAATGTTTCCCGAAGCCAATGCATGGGATGGTTTGAACTTTCTTTGGACACCACAGTATGACTCCTTGACCAACCCAAAAGTATGGTTGGCTGCAGCGGGGCAAATTTTCTTCACATTATCAGTGGGAATGGGAACGGTGCATTGCTATGCTGCCTATGTAAAATCGAAAGATGATATCGCGCTAAATGCAGTTTCTGCAGGATTTATGAACGAGTTTGTAGAAGTTGTAATAGGAAGTTTAATTGTTATTCCAATCGCTGCGGGTTACCTTGGCCTTGACTGGGTGCTTCAAAACGCCGGCTTCGGAATGGCATTTCAAACTATGCCTTACCTGTTCCAGCAATGGGGGCCCATTCTTGCTGCGGTTGCCGGTGTGGCCTGGTTCGGACTGCTGTTTTTTGCGGGAATAACGTCGTCATTGGCAATGGGTACGCCATGGATCGGATTCATGCGCGATGAATTTAACTGGAACCAAACCAAGGGCGCGTGGTCTTTTGGCGCCATGGCCTTAATCATGGGTCTTCCAACGGTACTCTTTTTCCAACAGGGTGTTTTTGATGAGTACGATTACTGGGCAGGAACAGTGAGCTTGGTGGTATTTGCATTTTTGGAAACCATTTTGTTTGCGTGGATTTTTGGGATTAATAAAGGATGGGCCGAAATCAATCTCGGGGCCGATATCAAGGTTCCAATCTTCTTTAAATATGTTTTGCAGTTTGTAACGCCGGTCCTTTTGGGATGGGTTTTGGTTGCAAGCCTGCCCGACATAGCTGATAAAGTGATGAACAACGATACCAATAACAGGGAGTGGTTTACTGATTCCTATTATGCCGAGAATTTTGAATCTACGGGACAAACCCAGGCAACTGTAGACTCGGTTAGCAGCAATTTCATTAAATTTAAATTCGAGAACACTAAGAAAGTATTTGACAAAACAACTGACAAGGTCGAAATCGTGGCCTTTACAGACTATAAAACGTATTCATTCGAAGTCGGTCAAACGCCAGTGGTGCAGGTTGGACAGCAAATAGCACCAACCGATAAGATTGCATCAGGTGAATTTACAAACAATGTATTTTATAAATTCATCGGACGAATGTTACTTGTAACTTTGTTTGTGTTCTTAGGAATTATGGTGTACGTCGCATTTATTAAACGCAGAAAAGAAGGAAGGGCAACATTATGAAAACAGAAGCATTAATTGTGATGGTACTGGCGCAGGGAATTGTAACCTTGATTACCGGATATTTTTTCTACAGGGTTCTGACAACCAAACCAAAACCTGAACCAGATTCGTTCAGTGAGAACGACGACATCGATGAGCGCAAGGCTTAGAACCAGAATCCTACGCTGAACCAAACAAATCCCTTTGGAAGTTCGGGAGACCAGGTGTATTTGACTTCAAGCGGTCCAACTACGGTTTCGAGCCCGTATCCGATTGCGTACCCTGTATGCCCAAGATCCGTAAACCAATCGACGGTTTCAAATAGGCCGTCTTTGATATTCGCGAAATTGGCCGATACATTTACATGATTCTTTCTGAAGATTTCGTAGTCGACCGTAACAGCGGTTTTGACATAACTGTCACCCGTAATTGAAAGAAAATCGTAGCCATAAAAATGCCTGATGTTGTTCAGCGAATGAAACCCATATCCGCCAAGTGCAAAATCAAAAAACGGCACGCTGGTCGGACCTATTGCCACACCGCCTTCACTTTCCCATTTTAGGGTCGCTTTCTTAAAAAAAGTTGTTGCAAAACCCAATTCGCCTTTTGCAATTGAAAATCTTCTGAACCTGTTCGTGAAATCGTCAGAAGATAAAAACGTTTGAAAATCGCCCGCAAAGTACCAACCTCGTTTTGGAAAATATTTATTATCAAACGAATCGTATTTCATATAGCCAAACAGACTGTAATAGTTGCTGTTTTCCAAAACCGGTGTAGTCGATTCCAATGTTTCCGACTTTATTTTCAGGTATTTATGCTCAAGTCCGGCGCCAACAATAAATTTCTGGATAAAGATTGTTTGCAGATAGGCCTGATTCGTAAAATCGGCATACTCGATGTTTAGCTTCGATAATCCCGATTGTTCGAGTATTTCGCCATGGTTAAAATCGTTTGCGACATTTCGCGTAAAGCGATTATAGCGCGATTTGAATCCATAACTGAAATAAAAACCGTTGTCTACGTAATAGTCGAAATTGTACCGGAAATTATCGCCCAAAACGATGTCGACCGATGCAAGGTCGTTTTTAAACAGAATTTTTTTCTGCGTCAGATTCGTAAGTATTCCGCTTTTAAAAAGCCCATCGTAATGCAATCCGAATTTTAAATACGTATGAACCTTGCTTTCGGTCAAATCCAGTTGAAGTGCATCACCTTCCGTATGAGGCTCGATTGAATAGGATATTGAGCTGAAATTTTGTGTCGCTGTCAGGTTGTCGATTCCAATCTTCAAATCGTCATAGCTGATTTTTTGGCCTGGTTTGAATCCAAGTTTACCAATCACATACGCACGTGTAAAATTTTCAAGTTTGCTGATATTGACACTTCCAAGCTGCAGGCTGTCGGTCGCGACTTTCAACCGTTGGTGATCGTACCTGCCGGTAAGCTCGGACAGTTCCTCAAGTTTTTCATAAACCGCATACGCTGCCTGCTCGCCTTTGGAAATAATATCACGGCCATTGCTGAACGATATGACGCCAAAAGAAGTAATATCGGGTTTTATATAAATGTCGGTCGATTCGATCTTCTCCTTCATTTTCTCATTCATCTGCAAATTGCTGATCTGAACCAGTATTCGCGTCGCATCCTGCAAAGCGCTACGGTCTTTAAGATCATCCTGGACATCTACCCCGATTATGAAATCTGCACCCAATGCACGGACTTCCTCAATCGGATAATTATTGGTAACGCCGCCGTCAACCAGCCATCTACCTTCGATCTCGACCGGTGAAAAAAGTGACGGGAAAGCGGCACTTGCCAACATTGCCTGGGGAAGATATCCTTTATTCAACAGTATTTCATCGCCTGTCTCAATATCGGTTGCCATGCAAAGAAATGGCGTTGGCAGTTTATTGAAATCGCGCACATGGCGTACCTGATGGGTGAGTTTTGCCAATAAATTGTAGTTGTACAGCCCTTTGGAGTAAGCCGTCGGGATTCCGAATTTGAATTTGTGGAACGGAAGCGAAATCGCATACATTTCATCATTGCGCTTTGCATAGAAATTTTTTGAAGATCGAGGAATATAATCCTGCAGCAATTCGTCAAAATCTGTCGCATGAAAAATCGAATCGATTTGCGTAGCATTATATCCTGTCGCGTACAGGCCGCCAATTATCGCGCCCATGCTGGTTCCGCCAATAAAACTGATTTCGACACCGGCTTCCTCAAGCGCTCGTAAAACCCCGATATGTGCAAATCCTTTCGCACCGCCACCACTGAGCACCAAACCGACCTTCAGATTTTTTTTCTCCTGCGCGACCGACGTGAAAAGAGTAAAAAATGCGATCAGTAGGAGCGCCAGTTTTTTCATAATTACTTGACAATGATTTTGTAAAAGTCGACAATTTTTTTTGCTTTTGAAACCCCGACGACTTTCGCAATCTCTTTTTCCGATGCGAGTTTGAGCCTTTTCACCGATTTGAAGTGCTTAATCAGCGCAAGCATCGTCTTTTCGCCTATTCCGGGAATCGTTTCAATCGATGTTTGCAACGCGCCTTTGCTACGTTTGTCGCGATGATGCGAAATCCCGAATCGGTGCGCTTCGTTCCGCAATTGCTGTATGATTTTTAGCGTTTCCGATTTTTTGTCGAGATACAGCGGAACAGGATCGTCGGGATAGAACAATTCCTCCAGCCTTTTCGCAATGCCGATTATCGCGATTTTTCCACGCAGCCCAAGCTGTTCAAGGCTTTTTAGTGCCGACGACAACTGGCCTTTTCCTCCGTCGATGATGATTAATTGCGGAAGAGGCTGGTTTTCGTCCAACAACCGTCGATAGCGACGGAAGACGACTTCTTCCATCGATGCGAAATCGTTCGGTCCTTCGACAGTTTTGATGTTGAAATGTCGATAATCCTTTTTACTTGGTTTTCCGTCCTTAAAAACCACGCATGCAGCCACCGGGTTTGAACCCTGGATATTTGAATTGTCAAAACATTCAATGTGCCTCGGTTCTTCGGGCAATCGTAAATCCTTCTGCATCTGCGACATGATTCGCGTAGTATGCCGGTCGGGATCCACGATCTGAAGCTGCTTCATTTGCTCCATTCGGTAATATTTTGCATTGCGGATCGAAAGCTCGAGTATCTGCTTTTTGTCGCCCAACTGCGGAACGGTGACTTTTATATTTTCGCCAAGGTCGATCTCAAACGGCACGATCACTTCTTTTGTAAGAAGCGCAAATCTTTGGCGGATTTCGACTATCCCGATTTCAAGAAGTTCTTCGTCGGTTTCATCGAGCTTTTTCTTTAGCTCCAATGTGTGCGATCGCACAACCGAACCGTGCGATATCTGAAGGAAGTTGATGAACGCGGCACTTTCATCGGATACGATAGAAAAAACATCGATATTCGTCAGTTTCGGATTGGCAACCATAGAGCGCGACTGGTAATTTTCAAGAACCGTGATTTTGTCCTTTATTCGTTGCGCTTCCTCAAATTGCATCTCGGCTGCAAAGTCGGTCATCTGCTTTTTGAAGTCACGAAGGCTTTCTTTAAAATTGCCTTTCAGGATCTCGCGGATGGCATCCACTTTTTTTTGATATTCCTCGAGCGATTCGTGTGCCTCACACGGACCTTTACAATTCCCGATATGGTATTCCAGGCAAACCTTGAACTTACCCGAAGCGATGTTATGCGGAGTCAAATCGTAATTGCACGTGCGGAGCGGATACAATTCCTTTATAAGGTCGAGAATCGTATAAATGGTTTTGAAGCTCGTATACGGGCCAAAGTATTCAGATCCGTCACGTATCATTTTGCGGGTTGAAAATATACGCGAGAACGGTTCTTTTTTGATGCAGATCCACGGATAGGTCTTGTCGTCGCGAAGCAACAC
>JAEYZX010000098.1 GCA_023427845.1 Bacteroidota bacterium | reverse complement strand
GAATTTTGTCGGGAATGGTTTTATCTTTTATGTCAAACATCATAAACACGCAAAGGAAATCATCGCAAATCAGGCTTTGTTCACCGATTATACTGCTGATGATGAATTCATTATTTTCAAAAACGGCTATCACAAAATTGGTTCCAAGAACAGCATCGTAAAACTGTTCCCCGAACTAAAAAATGAAATCAACCAGTATTATTCCAGCAACAGCAATAAATCAGAAATACAATTTATGGAAAGTTTGTTCCAATACCTTAATACATTTTTGAAATAATCCGCCGATGAAAAAATTTATCCTGACCACACTGGCGGTTGCATTTCATTTATTTGCCACGGCACAAGACACAAAATTATACGATTTCGCATTCAACAACGCAACGCTTTCAGAGGCACTGCTGACCGTTGAAAAGACCTCGGGATTTCCAATTTATTTTCAGTCGGATTGGATCGCAAACGACTCAATTTCAATTTCAGGCGATTACCCACAAAAGTCGGTTTCCGATGTACTGACAATAATATTGAAGGATGCCGATCTGAATTTCATTGTTCATGACGGCAAAGTGATCCTCGTTCAAAACCGCGTGATCTATACCGAACTTCCCGAGAATTACTTCAGCCAGGCGGAAACGATTGCACAAAAAGAGCCTGTCGACAAACCGATTTTTTACAAAGAGCACGAATCTATTGTGGCCGAGCAGACTGAAGATGCAGGTCTGACGCTAATCGGAAAGCAAACAAAAAAGGCTACCGGAAAACAATACACCGTAACAGGATATGTAAAGGACGTTAAGACCGGCGAACCGATCCCGGGTGTAAACGTCAGGGTTCCAAAATTGAAAATCGGCACGCTTACAGATGGCGAAGGCCGATACGAACTCGAACTTCCCGCAGGTGTGAATGTTCTCGAAACCGATTCGTACGGTCATCGTCAAGTATCGAAAAAAATCGTATTGTATGATAACGGCACCTTGAATTTCAGGCTTCAGGAAGTTTTCAATATGCTTGATGAAGTTATTGTAAATACCCAAGCGAAAGACAACCTCAAAACTGCCGTCACCGGGATTGTCCAGATTGATGTTGAAGGAATAAAAAACGTACCGTTGGTGTTGGGCGAGCGCGACATTTTTAAAGTCGCCACTACATTACCCGGAATCAAAACCGCAGGCGAAGGATCGGCGGGATTCAACGTTCGCGGCGGAAAAGAAGACCAAAATTTAATTCTGCTCGACAATGCTTTATTATATAATCCGTCGCATTTCTTCGGATTTTTCTCGGCAGTAAATCCGTATACGGTAGCATCGGCAGATATCTATAAAGGAAGCATTCCGGCCGAATTCGGAGGCCGATTGTCGTCGGTGTTCGACATCACTGCAAAGACAGGAGACACGATAAAATTCTCGGGCGAAGGCGGAATCGGCCCGGTAACAAGCAATCTTACATTGGGCATACCGATTGTAAAAGGAAAGTCGAGCTTGCTGATTGGCGGCCGTGCAACCTATTCGGATTGGATCCTGAGATCACTTGATGAGGAATCATTAAAGAACAGCAGCGCATCATTTTATGACGCTATTGTAAAGTACAGCCATAAAATCAATCCGAATAATACTGTTGAAGGCACCGTATATTTTAGCAATGATGCGTTCAGTATAACATCGGATTCACTGTACAAATATCAAAACAGGCTCGTTTCTTTGAAATGGGATCATATTTTCAATAAGAAAAATAAAGGAGAGCTGATTTTGACGAACAGCGATTATAAATTCAACATCGACTACGATAACAACAGTTTGAACGATTTTGAATTTGGATATAATTTAAACGAAACGCAAGTACAGGCAAAAATGGTTTACGACTATAATCGGAAACACCGAATAAGCTACGGAATCGCGAGTAAACTCTACAATATCGATCCGGGTTACCTTGACCCAAAAAATCCCGAAGCATTGCTGGTGCCGTTGGAAGTCGCAACCGAACGCGGACTCGAATCGGCCGTCTACATTGCCGACAGTTTTAAATTCAGCGATAAATTGCAGATTGACCTTGGCCTACGCTATTCAATGTTTGCGTTTCTGGGCGAAACCTCTCAACGTGTTTACCAGCCCGGCGTGCCTATCAGCGACGGAACCGTAACCGCTATCAGGGAGTACGGAAACAATGAAATCGTAAAAACATACGGCGGGTTTGAGCCACGGCTTGCCGCACGATATTTCATCACCGACGACATGTCGGTAAAAGCCAGTTACGATAAGACTTTCCAGTACATGCACTTGCTGTCGAACAATACAACGCAGTCGCCTACCGATACCTGGAAACTGTCCGATTTGAACGTAAAACCGCAGCAAGCGCACCAATTCTCGCTCGGACTGTATAAAAACCTGCGCAATAATACACTTGAAGCCAGTATTGAAGGTTATTATAAAACTTCAAAAAATTTCCTCGATTACAAGGTCGGTGCCGAATTATTGCTGAACCAGAACATCGAAACCGAATTGCTTCAGGGCGAAGGAAAGGCATACGGAGTGGAATTCCTTCTGAAAAAATCGGAGGGAAAACTCAATGGTTGGATTGGTTACACGTATTCGCGCACTATGGTGAAACTCGACAGTGAATTCGCGTCGGAACGTGTAAACAACGGCGATTTTTTTTCTGCAAATTTTGACAAGCCTCATGACGTTAGCGTTGTACTGAATTATAAATTCACGAAGCGGTACAGTTTATCGTCGAATTTCATTTACCAGACAGGGCGGCCGATTACCTATCCGGTAGGGACTTACCAATATGGTGGCGTGGAATATACGATGTACAGCGATCGGAACAAGTTTCGTATTCCCGATTATTTCCGTCTCGATCTTGGTATAAACATCGAAGGAAATCACAAAATAAAAAAACTGGCTCATAGTTTCTGGAATATTTCCGTTTACAATGTATTGGGCCGGAATAACCCCTATTCGGTATTTTTCGTGACAGAAAGCGGAGAGATAAAGGCGTATCAGAGCTCTATTTTTTCGATTCCGATTCCGACGATAACATATAATTTTAAATTCTAGATCGACCACACGCAAAATAATTACCATGAAAAATATAATCACAATCCTGCTTTTCACCTTGTTTTTGGTAAGCTGTACCGATCCATACAAGCTGCAGACCAATACATTTGACGAGGCATTGGTCGTCGAAGCCACGATCACTAATGAAATGAAGCGCCAGGAGATCAAGGTTTCAAAAACATACCGACTTGAAGAAGAAGGTCCGACATTGATTTCCGATGCCAATGTTACCGTTACGGATGATATCGGAAATAGCTATGACTTCACATTTGAGGACGGTAAGTATCTGTCGAATACTGAATTTCAGGCCGTGCATGGCAGGTCCTATTCGCTAAATATTACGACTGCCGAAGGAAGATCGTATTCATCTACGACAGAAACACTGACAACCGCAAGTCCGATTACCAATGTTACAGCAACCTCGGAAGTAGTGAATAATGAAAAAGGAGTACAAATCCGCGTCAGCAGCTATGATCCAACGGGAACTTCAAAATATTATCGGTACCGCTATGATGAAACGTACAAAATCATCGCGCCAATGTGGGCGGATAAATTTGTTATGTTGTCGCATGATCTTCAGGTAGGATATTCGATATACGACTATATCCAGATCCATCCAAGAACCACCGAGGCACAGGTATGCTTCAGCACACAATCATCCGATAAGATCATCGTTGCAACGACATCGGATCTTTCTGAAGACCGTATCGATAACTTTCCCGTGCGGTTTATCTCAGCAAAAGACCCCATTATCATGCATCGGTACAGTATAAATGTCGTACAATATGTCCAGAGCTTTGCGTCGTATACTTTTTATAAAACTTTGGCTCAGATGGCCGGTACCGGAGGCAATATCCTTTCGCAAAACCAACCTGGATTCTTTTCCGGAAATATATTTTCGGATAATAATCCCGACGAAAAAGTAATTGGTTTTTTCGAAGTTTCATCGGTATCTGAACAGCGCATATTTTTCAATTTTCAGGATTTACTTACGGGCGAATTGCCGCCGGACTATTTTGTCGATTGCGAGCCTGTTACATTAAACGCCAACGATTTCGCGCCAAACGGCAGTAAGGAAGGTGTAATCCTGAGGTCAAATATCGATGCGGGTACGCTATTGTACTACGAACATTCAGGCAGCTTGTATACAATGGTACCAAAAGAATGTGGCGATTGTACCACATTTTCCTCTAACATAGTCCCATCTTTTTGGATTGATTAATTATGAAGACACAATTAAATAGAACGATTGTAGCATTCAGGTCGGCATTGGTGCTGATGATCGCCTTTTCATCGGCGTCGGTGCATGCGCAGCAGAATTACCCAGCGGCACTCAAAAGCGTACCGATAGCCTCTGAAGAGACCGTCTTTGTGCACGCAAACGCAACGACCTTCGTTCCCGGAGAAACTTTACTTTATAAAATTTACTGTGTGAACCCATCGGGTTTTACACCAAGCGCGGTTAGTAAGATCGCCTATGCTGAAATATACGACACCGCCCGGAAAGTTGTTTTCAGCCAAAAATTGTTTCTTGACAACGGCATCGGACAAGGTGATTTTTTCGTTCCGGCTGCCCTTCCGTCGGGAACGTATAAATTCGTTGCTTATACCGCCTGGATGCAAAATAAGCCGAAGGACAAGTATTTTGAGATGCCGATTTTTGTGATCAATCCATTTGACAGTAATAGCGGCAAACTAGCTTCTGATAACTCAGCACCCGAATCTAGAGTCAATACTGCATCAACCGGCACGGAAAATTTTTCAGGGAAATCGTATTCTGCCAGGGAACTTGTCACATTTCGGCCACAAACCGCTATACCTGCCGGAAATTATTCGCTTTCGGTACGCCGCAAAGAAAACCTGCCGGCAATACCACAAACCGATGCATCCGCATTTGTCAATTCCCATTCCGAACGAATTTTGCCAATAATAACAGGTTCAGAGGTGCGGCTTCCGGAATTGCGTGGCGAATTGATCTCAGGTACCGTAAAATCTAAAACGGCTGGCAATGTCGCAAATAAAATCGTATCGGTATCCATCGTGGGAGAAAACTTTGCGCTTCGAAATGCACGGACCGATGCGTCAGGCCGATTTTATATAAATATTGAAAAATACTATCCCGCTTCGGAAATCATTATCCAGATTATAGATGAAAAACGGGACGATTTTACGATTACGCTCGACAATCATGTAGGGACACTGCAGGTTCCGGTCGCATCGTTACTCCGAATCGACAAAAGCATGCAAGGAGCTATCGAGGAACGTTCAATAGCGAGTCAGATCCAGAATGCCTACGCCATAAACCGCAATGACAGCATAGTTGATTTCAATTATCCTGCATTCTACGAACCGTTGGGTAAAACGTACAAGCTTGACGATTACACGCGTTTTCCGTCGTTTAAAGAAACGATTGTAGAGGTGCTGACTGAAGTATATTACACTCGGGAAAATGATCAATATCAATTGCATTTACGTGATTATACTACGCAATTAAAAATAAATGAACCGGTACTTGTGTTGGCCGACGGATTAAAAATCCAGAATCTCAATACGCTGTTTGAATACAATATGGAGAATGTCGAAAAAGTGACCATCGTTCCTGGCGGATACATTTATGGCGCAGCCACCTATAGCGGGATCATACACATTATCACAAAAAACCGCGATTTCGCGACGATCCCGAAAAATGACCATTTGGTTAAGCCAAATACATTGCGGCCAGCTCCAACAAAAATATATTACACACAGAAGTATGTCGATCCTGCAAAATTTGATCGTATTCCCGATTACCGATTGCAGTTGCTTTGGGAGCCACGATATGATCCCACACAGAATGATGCGACATTTTATACATCTGATGTAAAAGGGATTTTCGAAGTTTCTATTGAAGGATTTACCTCGTCAGGTCAGCCAATATCGGTAAAAGAGACCTTTGAAGTAAAATAATTTTTTATTTTGTAACTTTTGCGTGTGGGCAGCCGTACAATGATGGTACACTTCTAAACCGTATATCCCCAATATGAGACAACTTAAGATTACTAAGCAGGTTACCAACCGTGAAACCGCATCCTTAGACAAGTATTTACAGGAAATTGGAAAAGTTGACCTTATCACTGCCGACGAAGAGGTAGAATTAGCACAAAAAATCAAAGCCGGAGATCAGAAAGCCTTAGAAAAACTAACTAAAGCGAATTTGCGTTTTGTGGTTTCCGTTGCTAAACAATACCAGAATCAAGGGCTTACACTTCCCGATTTGATCAACGAAGGAAACCTTGGCCTTATAAAAGCAGCACAGCGTTTTGATGAAACCCGTGGTTTTAAATTCATTTCTTATGCCGTTTGGTGGATCCGTCAGTCGATTCTTCAGGCATTGGCAGAACAATCCCGTATCGTTCGCCTTCCGTTGAACAAGATTGGATCGATCAATAAAATCAACAAAATGTACGCCTTGCTTGAGCAATCAAACGAGCGCCCACCTTCCGCCGAGGAAATTGCCAAAGAACTTGACATGACCGTTAACGACGTTAAGGAAAGCATGAAAAACTCAGGCCGGCACCTTTCAATGGATGCGCCTCTGGTTGAAGGAGAAGATTCAAACCTTTACGATGTACTTCGTTCTGGTGAGTCCCCAAATCCGGATCGCGAACTGATTCACGAATCTTTACGTACGGAAATCGAGCGATCTTTGGAGACGTTGACTCCGCGTGAAGCCGATGTCGTAAGACTTTATTTCGGTTTGGGCGATCAACATCCGATGACGCTTGAAGAAATTGGCGAGACTTTTGATTTAACTCGTGAGCGTGTTCGTCAAATCAAGGAAAAAGCAATCCGACGATTAAAACATACATCAAGAAGTAAAATTTTAAAAACGTATTTGGGTTAATACCATAAGCCGGATTTCCGGCTATACCGCAACAACAGTCTGATTAACTGTTCGTTTTTTGATTGATGATTGAAACTCCGGCTGATTACCGGAGTTTTTTTTTGCTCACAAAAAACTCCGGTCAGTTCGCGCAAGCGCTCGGGTATCCAGAGTTTTTTTTATACCTGAAGCCCACCGGGCTTCCTCCTTTTAATTTCAAATGGTCAGTTCGCGCAAGCGCTCGAGTATCCGGAGTTTTTTTATACCTGAAACCCACCGGGCTTCCTCCTTTTAATTTCAACTGGTCAGTTCGCGCAAGCGCTCGGGTATCCGGTGTTTTTTTTTGCTCACAAAAATTAAAGGCTTAAAGTCGCAAACTTGTAGTTTGACTTTCTAAGCTTTGGCGTTGTCTTCTGCCCGCGACAGGGTTCGCTCCTGATTGAAAAAATCGGAACTCAAGACTTCCCATCCAAAATCAAATTTTAGAAATCACTATCTTTGCAAAACAGCAAACCCTAAACCCTATATCCTATTTCCTAATCCCTCTTCCCTTATCCCTTATCCCTCCAAAATGAAACAGACCCTCATCGCACCATCAATCCTTGCCGCCGATTTTGCAAATCTTCAACGCGATATCGAAATGGTAAACAACAGCGAAGCCGATTGGTTCCATATCGACATCATGGACGGTGTTTTTGTTCCAAATATCTCATTTGGCATGCCCGTGCTTGAATCAATTGCGAAACATGCCAGGAAAACGATCGATGTCCATCTGATGATTGTCGATCCCGACCGCTACGTCAAAACCTTCGCCGAGCTTGGGGCAAACAACCTGACCGTGCATATAGAGGCATGCAACCATCTTCACCGTACACTACAAGCGATAAAATCAGAAGGCATGAAAGCCGGCGTAGCTGTGAATCCGCATACAAATGTCAATTTGCTCGAAGATGTCATAAACGATATCGATCTGGTTTGTTTGATGAGTGTGAATCCGGGGTTTGGCGGACAGTCATTCATTGAAAATACATATAAGAAAATCGCGCAACTGAAGGAAATCATTACCTATAATAACGCATCGACACTGATTGAGATAGACGGCGGCGTAACCGATAAAAATGCGCAAAGACTTGTGGATGCAGGCGCTGATGTTTTGGTGGCCGGGAATTTTGTATTCCGCGCATCCAATCCCACACAGACAATTGCCGAATTAAAAAAGATGCTGAAATAAAAAAAACCTCTCAGATGAGAGGCTTTTCTTTATAATCAGAATCTTACTTTTTGATTATTTTGTGGCTCTGACTGCCGCTGTCATTTGCGAGATTGACGATATAAATTCCCGACGCCAACTCCGAAACATCGACAGTTGTATCTGTAACCCCATTATATTGATGTGATTTGACCACCCGGCCATGTAAATCAACAATTTCTAAAGATCGAAGTGAAACCGCATTGGCAATATGCAACACATCATTTGCCGGATTCGGGAAAATAGTTACTGCCGCTACAGGAGCACCAACAGTATCAACGCCAAGCAAACTATCGGTAGCTGATGCACGAACAACAATATTATCGAACATTGCGGTCGCGGCAGCAGCATTAGTTGCCAAACTGGTCGTACCTGATGTAGCCATGATGTTTGCAACATTTGGATTATGCATAGGCGCCGCTCCCGGAACATTACCGTTAAATCCCGGGCCTTTCCACAATACTTGTCCAGTGGTATAATTGTAGCTTACGCCGATTCGTACCCAAGTATTTTGAGGCAATACAAGATTATTGCTTCCACCACCTAAGTAAAACAAATAGTTTCCTACCACACCACCCGGCTGTGCGGTAGCATCGTAATATGAGAGTCCGCTAAGTACCTTGGTACCCATCGCAAACGAAAAACCTCCCAGCATTTTTGTGCCTGTTTCGTCGAATATTACCATCCGCATGTTATTCAGGCTTGTCGTAGGACCTCCGGTATAAAAATCGTATTCAATCTCAAGAATATTATTTCCCGGCGTTCTTGCTGCCCAAAAAGCAGGTAAACCTGCCTGCGTCATAATCTTATTACCCTTGTCGCCATTCGGACCGGTGAGTTGCAGTGCATTTCCCTGTTCAGGGCCGGCATCCACAATCTGGAAATTGCTATTATCAGCATTTGTCGTGGTAGTAGGTTCGGCGCCGTTTGTTGCTGAAGTCAGCCAAAATCCCTGCCCGGGAACCGTACCGGTAAGATCGGTACCCACGTTTCCGATGGTATGGGTTGAAAAACTTTCGGTAAAGGCAACCTGCCCCAACGTTAATTGTGCAGTAAACAACGCTACTGCTAAAAGTAAAGTTCGTTTCATGATTTGATGTTTAAAGTTTAAGTAAAGCTATAAATAAATCATAATATAGTAGAGCTGTTGTTAATATGTTTCACATTCATTGTTGATAAACTTCAATAAAAAAACCGGCTATTGATGCCGGCTTAAATTTTTGAACGGATATCCTTACAATTTTAAATATTTTTTAATGACAGTGCCGTCGGCAGATTCCACTTTTAGATTATAATTTCCTGATGAAAAGGAAGTTAAATTCATTTTTATATCGGTTTCGTGGTCGTAAAGTGTTTCTCGTAATATTCGTCCTGTCATATCCATCACGCTTACTTTACGGATTCCGCTCGGTAAAGAAATATTGACAAGACCGTCAGATGGATTTGGATATAATATTACCGAACTTGAGATTGCCGGATCTTCCAGACCAAGATCTACGTTGGCATTGACAATCATCGAAAAATTATTTATCGCATTTGTAAAAGCTCGTGTACAACCGTTATTGGCCGCCACCACGCTTGCACATCTGATTACGGCACTCGCATCCCCTTCGCCCGCAGGAGTCGAACCGGTAACAACGGTCTCGTTAAGTACCCAAAAGACATCATTACGGCTGGCATTCATCATTACGGCAATGCTGTTATCGGACTCAGAATAAATATCCAAACCGTTAAAAGGAATCGTGACCGTAAAAATAGTACCAATTCCGACACTTGGTGTTACCGGAACCACAACTTCAGACCCGGCAATCATCGTACCAGGTCCAGAATCACAGCCCGCAGCCGTGCTCATACAATCGGTGTACAGCCGCATCGTGAGCGTAAACGGCGCATCGCTGGCAAGGTTAAAAACGCGGACAACAATATTATCAAGTATTCGTTCAGTTCCTGCCAACACAATTTGGTCGCCCATATAGGTTGCAGGACCATTGGCAGTGGAAGTGATTTCGGCACCGCTTGTACCGGTTTGTGAAGTGGCATAAACCGGAACCGGCTGCGAAATTGCAGTAGCTGAAAATAAAATGGCGGCGAACGCCAGAGCAAGGGTGTAAAGTTTTTTCATAACGTTAAAGTTGATTTACCCTAAGTTACGCTTTAAAATCATGCCTATCGGAATATTAGTATATAGTTAACTTACGACTGATAATTAATCATCCGTTTGACATTTTTAAAAAGCCTGGGGAACTCCTTCTCAAAGTCACGAGGCGTTTCAAAAAAGTGCTCAAGGATCACCGCCAGGAATTCATACTCATTGGTGTAGGCATAAATTCGGAAATAATCGGAATCGATAAGACGTTGAGCGTTTGCAGGATGTTTTACCTCTTTCATGAGTTTGACATATTCATCTGCAAAAATCTCGGCACTGCGGTCGTTCTTCTTAAAGCCGTGAAAATGCAGCACATGCGCGAATTCATGGATCCCGAGATTAAGATTGTCGCTTCCCACTTGAAATCCCTCACGGAAATGTTTCCACGAGAAAACAACTGCTTTTAGCATTGGGTTAAACTCACCGTTGTGCAATACATCATTGATCGTCGAATGATAGGAATCGGGATAAATGATGATTTTATTAAATACGTCGGTTTTAAAATTTCGCATTCCGAATGTCAGCATCACATATGCCGATGCGACCATCACATAAATTTCATCGGTGAGTATAAGTCCGTTTTTCCCATAATACGCATAGCTTTCTATAAAATCCACTATGCGATGTTCGAAAAATTTCTTGCGCCGAGGCGACAACCGACGGTAAAAAGGAACATTGTCGTTTAGGATTTTTCGTTGAGCATCGGAAGCTTTTTTTAAAACCGGATAGAAGTATAAGTACAGCGGCCGGTTAAAAATCATGATGTAGATTGGTTCCAGTATGCGGGCTACAATAAACCACGAAAAGTATACGCCGATTAATATCCAAATCAGATAACCGATAACCGTAATTAGAAAATCAATCATAAGGTAGCTTGGGAGGTTGCCGTAATATAGGCTAATTATTCATACATGCAAACATTAATGGATTGATAAACGACGACAAACCCAATTACGAATAACTTTCCGCTTTAAGCCTACCGCTTTCTGGTCGATTGCCGTTAACTTTACGTAAATTGTCGTTGGCAAACGGAAACCTGCAAGTTTATGAAATGGACCTACAGCATTAAAAATAAGTTCGGCGCTTCAATTGTTTTACTGGCATTATGCCTCTTGGTGCTATTAAGTAATTATCTCGACCGATTACATACTGAAAATGTTAAGAATTCGATATCAACAATGTATGAGGACCGTTTACTTGTTGAAGAATACATACTAAAAATGACCCGCGACATTTATCAAATTCGAGAGATTTTAAATGGGGATGACGCTGACCAGAAGACAAACAACATTAAAACACTGACCGGGAGTATCAATAATACCTACGATACATTCATCAAAACCAGACTGACGAAAAACGAAAAGTCGACCGCCGATGAATTGATTGCTCAAATAAATGGGTTTGAGCAAACAGTATTGCTCGATAGCACCGCAGCTTTGGTTTTTACCTCACAAATTCTATCATCATTGGACCGGCTTTCGAATATTCAATTGAACGAATCGAAACTGATAATGAAACAGGTGGAAGCACAATATGCCACGATTAAGGCATCATCTCAATTTGCTTTTGCAATTATCATCATCATTTTAATCGTATTGCAAATCATGGTATTTTCAGGTGAATCACTGATTCCACTATTTAAGCCAAAGGATCCAACACTAAATTAATCCGGTTCTGTCAAGAGAATAGATTAAAGAAGTTGAAATCTATATTGCAACCGAATGTGAGTGGGATTGCGCGGCCGTACGTAAAACCACTAAAAAAGGACGAAAAAAGAAATTCAAGCAAGCTGATTCCACCAACATACTTCACGAATGGGATTGCCTCCGGCCATCCCT
>JAEYZX010000069.1 GCA_023427845.1 Bacteroidota bacterium | reverse complement strand
GTCTTATCCACATCACCGACCTTTCATGGTCACGAATCAACCACCCAAGTGAAGTTCTTGAATTGGATCAGAAACTGAACGTGGTGATCCTTGATTTCGATGATGAGAAAACAAGAATCCAGCTTGGTCTTAAGCAATTGAACGCACACCCTTGGGATGCTTTGGATGCCGATCTTAAAGTTGGCGATAAAGTAAAAGGTAAAGTTGTCGTGATCGCCGATTACGGTGCATTCATCGAAGTTGCCGAAGGTGTTGAAGGATTGATCCACGTTTCTGAAATGTCTTGGTCTACGCACTTGCGTTCGGCTCAGGATTTCGTAAAAGTGGGCGATGTTGTTGAAGCGGTTATCCTTACGCTTGACCGTGAAGACCGTAAAATGTCTTTGGGTATCAAACAACTTTCTCAGGATCCATGGACCGACATCACGTCTAAATACCCTGTAGGTTCACGCCACACAGGTATCGTTCGTAACTTCACAAACTTCGGAATTTTCGTAGAATTGGAAGAAGGTATCGACGGATTGATCTACATTTCAGATCTTTCATGGACCAAGAAAATCAAGCATCCGTCAGAATTCGTTAACGTTGGTGAAAAACTTGACGTTGTGGTTCTTGAGCTTGATGTCGACGGACGTAAACTATCTCTTGGACACAAGCAGACCACTGCAAATCCGTGGGATAAATACGAAGATTCTTTCGCAGTTGGAACCGTTCACAACGGAACAATCGCCGAGATCGTCGACAAAGGTGCAACGGTTGAATTTGGCGACGATATCGTTGCTTTCATTCCAACACGCCACTTAGAGAAAGAAGACGGTAAAAAATTGAAAAAAGGCGAAACAGCCGATTTCAAAGTTATCGAATTCAACAAGGAATTCAAACGTGTAGTTGCGTCGCATACTGCCATTTTCCGTGAGGAAGAAGAGAAGAATGTACGTTCTGCAAGCAACGAATCATCAAACACCAACGCACCAGCTGCGACACTTGGTGACAACAATGACATCCTTGCAGGTTTGAAAGCCAAAATGGAGAAGAACGAGAAGAAATAATACTTCTTTCTTGAAATATTGAAAACCCCGATTTACGTCGGGGTTTTTTTATTTTTGGGCGTAACTTTCGCCACAAAAGTCCCGCGAATTTATAACATTCAACTGGCTCAGGTCGGGCTTTTCGCTGTATCTTTTGCTCTGCAAAAGGATGTGCTGCGCCAGTTCGCTTCGCTCGGGTCGCTTCAATCCCTTACGCAGCCCTCCTGATAATTCGTGCAAATTCGTGCAATTGCTTCGCCAATTCGCTGTCGTTCGTGTCGTGGCAAAAAAATAACCTGAAGCCCACTGGGCTTCCTTCTTTTAATTTACTTCGTCAGTTCGCTTCGCTCGGGTCAAATGCTGTAGTCCACGCTGTCGCTGCGGGCTGTCGCTTCCATCCGTCACGCAGTCAAAAATCTAAATGAATCGATCGTATAAAGTTTTATATCTTGCGGGACAAAATATTATTATGAATAAACTTTACTTTTTAGCCGTTGTGCTTTTTTTTGGTTCATTTTGCAATGCACAAATTATAAATATTCCCGATCCCGAATTCAAAGCATTACTGCTATCTGCTACACCATCTTATAGTATCGCACTCGATGCATCGGGAAATCCAATACAGATCGATACCAATGGTAACGGTGAAATAGAGGTAGCCGAAGCATTGGTGCCGTATACCATTACTTTTCCGGGTGATTTATATACCGAAGACCTCACCGGAATTGAATATTTCACAAACCTTAGGTCGCTTACCTGCTCCTGGTCGGCAGTACAGGAACTCAATATCAGTACACTTGTTAATCTGGAATATCTTAATTGCCGGTACAACGCACTGACATCACTCGATGTAAGCGCCCTCTCGAATTTGCAGACGCTTATCTGCGATCATAATCAGATGACGACTCTCGACGTGTCGGGACTAACGAATCTTGTCCTACTTGATTGCGACAGCAATTGGCTAACCAGCCTCAATGTTAGTGGCGCAACAAATCTCGTCACACTGCGATCGCAGTTTACCCAACTCACAACATTTGACGGCTCCGACCTTCATAATTTGGAATATCTCTATTTGCAGGGAAATCTGTTGCAGTCTGTATACCTTAAAAACGGTGCGCCTATGATGTATGCCGATCTCAATGGCAATTACAGCACACTCCAATATATATGTGTAGACGAATCAAAAGTGAACAACTACATAAATTTTTACCCTGATAACATCGTCATCAATTCCTATTGTACTTTTACCCCCGGTGGGCAGGTGTATTATTTTAACGGAACCAGCAAACTTGATACTTCGGGAAATGGGTGTGATGATTCCGACTATGCTGTTCCGGGAATGAAATTTTCGGTAACCAACGGCGCCATTGCCGGAATTATAGTTCCAAACATCAACGGCGATTTTATTTTTGCATCCGACGCCGGGTCGCATACCATTACGCCAATTTGGGAAAATCCCGACTATTACAGTGTTTCGCCGTCTTCGGTGACGGTTGATTTTCCAACCTCCGGTAGCCCTTTTACGCAAAATTTCTGCGTGACACCAAATGGCACCTTTCCTGATCTTGAAATTTCGGTCCTGCCAATCGGTCCGGCCCGTCCGGGGTTTGATTGCGTTTACCAAATCGTATTTAAGAACAAGGGAACCGTTAGTCAATCCGGTACGATTAGCGTCACTTTCGACGATTCGATTTTCGATTTTGTAAGTTCGGTGGCCGATCTCCCGTCGATTAACGGCAATACGCTTACGTGGAATTTCGTAAACCTCGACCCATTCGAATCACGTACTCAGAATTTTGTACTGAACCTTAATTCTCCAATGGAAATTCCTGCAGTAAATGCCAACGACGAGGTCGCACTAAACGCAGCGATCACCGGCGGTTTTCCCGATCACACACCGTCCGATAATGTATTCGTCCTGCACCAGGTAGTGGTAAACTCACATGATCCAAATGACAAACGATGCCTTGAAGGCAATGTCGTTTCTACAGCGCAAATCGGACAGTACGTTCACTATATAATTCGATTTGAAAATGTTGGTACGTACCCGGCTCAAAACATAGTGGTTAAAGATCAAATTCAGAGTTCGCGTTTTGATATCAATTCTGTAGTGCCAATCAGTGCAAGCCATCCATTTTTTATGCGTACGGTACCAGGAAATATGGTGGAGTTTGTTTTTGAAGATATAAATCTGCCTTTTGACGATGCAAACAACGATGGCTTTGTCGCGTTTAAGGTTAAATTAAAGCCGAATCTGGTTGCAGGCAATGTTTTCACAAATGTCGCAGCAATTTACTTCGACTATAATTTTCCCATTATTACGAATCAGGAAACTACGGTGATTTCTACTCTTGGTTCGACCGATTTTAGCTTTGAACGTTATTTTCAAATCTCGCCGAACCCCGCAATTGGTGAACTTAATATAGCAAAGAAAACCATTGTGGATTTGAAATCGATCAGCATCTATAATATGCTTGGACAGCAGGTTATCGTGATTCCGAATGCTCAGGAATTAAGACCTATCGATGTCTCATCATTGCAAAGCGGGACTTATTTCCTAAAAATAGTTTCGGATAAGGGAACTTCAGTTGCGAAGTTTGTGAAGGAATAGGCAAAGCATGGGCCGCTAAATTTCTATTAAACAGCTATCTTTACCATTTAGCAAACTCATGACACGCCAACCGCATTTTACCGCACTGCTTTCATTTGCACCCGACAAAATAGGTGAGCAGCAAACTCCTGTTTCATCTGGGTATCGTGTCGTGCTGCATTTCCCATTTCTGCAAAAGGAACTGATTGGAATATTGAATTTTCCATCTGCCGAACTTGTGTTTTCAGGCGACTCGGTGATGGCCGAAATTACCTTGTTGGAAGCTGGCGATTTCGTGCAAACGCTGTATGAGGGTCTCGACTTTGAGTTTTTTGCAGCCGATCAACCCATCGGAAGCGGTGTCGTAAAGCAGGTTTTGTAGATAACTATCGATGGCATTCCCAAAATAGTGCAAAAGATAATTGTAATGCTGCTATGTGAATCAGTGATATTCGTACTATTTTAGACCAACAAAGTCGATTAAAATGAAAGATTCAAAACCAACCTTTATAGAACGCCACGGTCTTGACGTACTCCGCATTTCGGTTGGTGTCGTCTTTTTCTGGTTCGGATTCCTTAAGTTTTTTGGAAGTACCAGCGCCGCCGAGGAAATCGCCTCGCGCACAATCGCCACAATCACATTCGATTTGATGCAACCCAATGTATCAATGCCGTTTTTGGCACTTTTGGAATGCATAATCGGAATCGGATTGCTGACAAAAAAATACATGAAATACATCATTCCGGTGCTGTATTTCCAAATGGCGGGCGCAATCCTTCCACTCGTAATCTTTACCGATCAAACCTGGAGCGCTCCATTTGTGCCTACACTGCTCGGACAATACATCATCAAAAACATAATCCTGATTGCGGCAGGTATTGTACTCGGCGTCGAATCAAAAGGAGGAAAGCTTATCGCCGATCCGGTAATTGCTGAAGAAGCGAAGAAAGAAGAAGAGAAAATAATTGATAATTAATAATTGATAATTAATAATTAAGACCAACCATTAGTTGGTGCATTTCCAAATTTCTAAATTGGTACATTTTCTCACTTCGACTTTTCTCCCACAAAATAATCCGAATTCAGTTTAAACAACACATTGAACGTCGTAAGGCTTCCGTAAATCCGCGTGATGTACTGCTGAAGTTCGACTTTCTCGGTTTCTTCGAGTTTACTTGCGTTTATTTTCTGTTCCATCACCCGAACACGATCCCGCACCATGACAATTTTATGAAAAAATGCGTCGATCGGGACTTCTTTTCCCTGAACTCCCGGCTGTCCCGGGTCAAGAATAAGTTTCCCGCCCTTCCATTTGTCGGCAATCGCAACCGCAGGCCCGATATCGGAATAACGCTGTAATAGTGACTTCAGCGTTTTTTCAACATCGTATAAGCTTACCGTGTCGACTTCGTTTTCTGCTGCTTCGATAACTTCAAAACCGTCATCAAAAGCAATGGTTTCGAGTCCGCTTTCAATGAAAGTGACCCAATATTCCGACGAAGTTACATTGGTGACAACGCCTTTTCCGAATTCTTTATGGTCGATACGCGATCCTATTCCAAGTAGTTTCATATTGTTAGTGGTTAAGGGTATAGGTGGTGAAGCTGCAATGTTTTTAGCTTACAGCTAACAGCTTTTTGCTTACTGTAAGCATACTAAATTTTCCCGACCATTTCTTCAGGTTTTACCCATGCATCGAAATCTTCGGCCGACACATAACCCAAGCGCACCGCTTCGTCTTTTAATGTCGTCCCATTTTTATGCGCGGTTTGTGCGATTTCGGCAGCTTTATAATATCCGATTTTTGTATTGAGTGCCGTTACAAGCATCAATGAATTATCGACCAGTTCTTTGATTCGCGTATGGTTTGGTTCAATCCCGGCTGCGCAATGTTCTTCAAACGATACACAAGCGTCGCCCAAAAGCCGCGCCGACTGCAGGAAGTTGGCCGCCATTACCGGTTTGAAAACATTCAGTTCATAATGGCCCTGCATTCCGCCGACAGAAATTGCGACATCGTTTCCGATAACCTGCGCGCAAACCATTGTAAGCGCTTCGCACTGCGTAGGATTTACTTTTCCCGGCATGATCGAAGATCCGGGTTCGTTTTCAGGAATTAATATTTCCCCGATTCCGGAACGCGGACCAGAAGCAAGCATTCGGATGTCGTTAGCGATCTTATTCAATGCGACGGCAAGTTGTTTCAATGCGCCGTGCGCCTCCACAATAGCGTCATGCGAAGCCAAAGCCTCAAATTTATTTGGTGCCGTCACAAACGGATGTTTGGTGAATTCGGCTATAAATTCGGCGACTTTTACATCATAGCCGTCGGGAGTATTCAATCCGGTTCCGACCGCAGTTCCGCCAAGCGCGAGCTCCGAAAGGTGCGCCAGTGTATTCTTCAATGCTTTAAGTCCGTAGTCCAATTGCGCCACATAACCTGATAATTCCTGGCCAAGTGTCAGCGGCGTCGCATCCATAAGGTGCGTTCGGCCAATTTTAACGACCTTCATGAACTCCTGCGATTTTGCTTTTAAAGTATCTCTTAATTTTTCTACGCCAGGAATCGTGGTTTCGACGACTGCTTTATAGGCCGCGATATGCATTCCGGTAGGAAAAGTGTCGTTTGAGGATTGCGACTTGTTGACATCGTCATTGGCTTTTACGACTGGTTCGCCTTCGCCAATTTTGAAGCCGGCCAATACCTGTGCACGGTTCGCGATCACCTCATTCACGTTCATGTTGCTTTGCGTTCCTGACCCGGTTTGCCAAATGACCAATGGAAACTGATCGTCCAGTTTACCATCAAGTATTTCATCGCATACGGTTGCAATCGCATCGCGTTTTTCTTTTGAAAGTACGCCAAGATCACAATTCGCGTAAGCTGCCGCTTTTTTAAGATACGCAAAGCCTTCGATTATCTCTTTTGGCATCGAAGCCGATGGACCGATTTTAAAATTGTTTCGAGAACGCTCGGTTTGTGCGCCCCAATATTTATCGGCCGGGACTTTTACCGATCCCATCGTATCTTTTTCTATTCTAAATTCCATCTATATATTTAATTTATGTTAAAAACTACCTGACAGCCACTGGCTGTCCTCCTTTTAATTTCAAATGCCCATTGTATCTTTTTCGATTCTATATTCCATTGTTATTTGTTTATTATGTTGGTATAAGTTTAGGGTATATAAATAGGGAAAAGGGATTAGGGAAAAGGGATTATGGAAAAAGAAAAGGAAATCTCTGGAACTTTTTTACCATGCCTAATTCATAATTTATTATTTACCTTCATTACTGTCAGTTGTCAGCTGTCCGCTGTCCGCTGTAAGCTGTAAGCTGTAAGCTGTAAGCTATCCGCTGTAAACTACTCCCCAAAATTACGCATTAATCCGATTTTAGAAAAATTGAATTGGTTTTAATTGGCGAGAAAAAATAATAAACCTACATTTGCGTATAATTCAAAAAATTCCGGAAAACATGTTTGAATTTCAACAGTACTTAGGCTTTTTACTTTTCCTGACAATCCTTACAATGGGATTCTGGCTTATGATTTTCCTGATCAATTTCGTATTTTACTGGATTGGCGGGGCAAGCTGGGAACTTTATAAGGAAAGAAGGGACAAGAAGAGACGCGATAAGGACGATCACTCAAATCTTTAAGATTTCTGAAAGAAAAAAGGAAGCCAATTGGCCTCCTTTTTTTATTTATCCCGGAAACATTTCATCTCCGTTATCATTGTCTCGTTGCGGTTGTCTCTCCCGTTCGTTTTTCGGTTTGTTGAATCTGTACGTAAACGACAGGTTGACGCTTCGCGGCCTCCATTGCATTTCACTGTGCGATTCGAGTCGCCCCGGAATGTACGTGTCATAGATTCTTTTTCTCGAATTGAATACGTCCTGGATGCTCAGGGCAATCGTAGCTTTATCCTTTAATACATCTTTACTGAATGCAAGGTTCGCCGATGCAACTCCGTAGCTCTTGCCCTGCGCGGTTGTTTGCGGTCCGTTGTAGGTCACGTTGGTTTGCCATTCTATCGCATAGGGAAGCGTCACCTTTGATGTCAGCCTGGTAAACCATGAATAGGCGGTATTGTCGAAATTTTGCGTGATGGTCTGGTCGTTGAAATCGATATAGGTGTAATCGCCCTGTACTTCGTTTCGGAAGAAGTTGAAATTGCTGTTCAATCGCCACCATTTGTATGGGGAATAATTCAGCGTGAATTCAAATCCGAAGCGGTATTCGGTTGCGAGGTTGATCGGCGTGCTGATGATTACGGGAATTTCAGCTTCAACTCCGTCGACTTCAGTGGTTACAAAATCACCCGATTCCCTGCGAATAAATTGAAACGCGTCGGTTGTGTGGTTCAGGTACATCGAGGTGCTCAGCGTCAGCTTTCGCCATTTCGTAAGATACCCCAAATCGAAAGAGTTTGACATTGCCGCATCAAGATCGGGGTTACCCATAAAGATGTTGATGTTGCTTGAACGGTTTGGGAACGGGTTGATCCATCGGCCACGCGGACGCGAAATCCGCCTGCTGTAGCTCAACGATACGCTGCTTTCATCGGAGAGTTCGTATGTAAGGAACACACTCGGATTGAAATTGTCGTATTTCTTGTTGTTGAAATCGTTTATCGTAAGCTGGTCGATATCGATATTCGTATCTTCCCATCGCATTCCCAAAAGCACCGAGAATTTATTGAATTTCGTGCCGTATTGTGCGTACAGCGCATTGATATTCTCGCGGTAACGCAATGTGTTTTCACCTTCAAATTCGCTCGAATCCTCGTCGGCAATGAAATTGCTGAAATACGTTGTCTGTTTGTTGAAATCGCCGCTATATCCGGCCTCGAACTGGCTGTCCTCGCCAATCGGAAGCACATAATTCACGCGGATTTTATTTTCGCTCTGCTCTTCGCGGTTGTTGTTGATTTCGAGTCCGTCGTTAATATTCGCAAAATCGGTGTCGCGTTCGGTCGCGAATGCTCCGTCGATCGTTAAGGTATGGCCTTCCTTTTTGAATTTCTTTACGAAGTTGGTCGAATATTCCGCTTCAATGTCATGATTGTCCTGACGGCTGAATCGCGTGTTGGTGAACTGAAAATCGCGGTTTGCATCGTAGTTGTTGAAATAGACGCGCTCATGGTTATCCCCTGAACTTCTTCTGATTCGCAATTGGTTCGTCCATGTAATCGATTTATCGAGATACCATTCCATTCCGAAATTCGTATTGAAGCTTTTGCTCAAACGGTCCGATTCACGCCGTTCGTCAACATAGCTCGTCGTATTGTCATCCTGGTCCAAGTACCGCGTTTCAGTAGTTGAAAGTCCGGGATTTGTGCGATAGTTGTATCCAATATTCGTAAACAGGTTGAAATTTTCGGTCTTGTAGTTCAGGTTTCCTGAAAATCCGTAGGATTCCGGATCACCGCCCGACGCGATGAATGTTCCGTTCAAACCCTGGTTTTTACCTTTTTTCAGGATGATGTTTATTATTCCCCCGCCGCCTTCCGATTCGTATCGGGCCGATGGGTTTGTGATGACTTCAACTTTTTCGATGGCATCGGCCGGAATCATTCGAAGCGCCTCCGTAATATTGATTGCGTTTGACGGACGGCCGTCGATAAGGATACGTACGTTTTCATTTCCGCGTAAAGCCACCGCGCCTTCTGCATCGACGGTTACCGATGGAATGTTGTCAAGTACATCGCTGACTGTACCGCCTTTGACCATCAGATCCTGGCCCACATTATATACTTTTTTGTCAAGTTTTATATCTACCGTTGTCGATTCAGCGCGTACCACCACTTCATTGAGCATCATAGCGTCATCGGCCAGCGCTATGGTTCCAAGATTGGTGTCTTTTGTTAGATTTTGCTGATTGAGTTCCGATACGCTGAACGAGATAAATTCGATTTTGATGTCATAAATGCCGGGATTCACCTCGATTTCGAAGTTTCCATCAACATCGGTAATCCCACCTGCAATGGGTGTGGTCGTATTCGGAGTGAAGAAAGTCACAGTGGCGTATTCAAGCGACTGTTTTGTGGTTTTTTCGATTACTTTCCCGGTGATTTTGATTTTTGCTCCACCACCTTGGGCGATTAATAAAAACGGACTGAGAAATGCGATCAACAGAAATGCGAAATGAATCTTTTTCATATGGCTTGTACTTGCAATTTTTTAGACTGCAAAAGTACTCGTTGGTTTAAGCCTGCGCTCATAAAAGACTGTTAAATCAAAAAATGGATTTATTCTAAATAATGTCGGTGATTTTATCTGCGGGACGTGCGATCACTGCCTTTTCACCATTAACTACGATCGGACGTTCAATTAATATCGGATTATTTACCATTGCCAGTAGGATATCGTCGTCCGACATTTCGGTGCCTTTAAACTTTGATAACCAGACCGGTTCCTTTTTTCGAACGAGATCTATTGGCCGAATTCCTAGTTTTATGATGAGGCTTTTGAGTTCGGCGAAAGTTGGTGGGGAATCGAGATACTTTACAACTTCGAAATCTTTTCCGGTTTCTTCGATGAATGCCAGACATTCCCTCGATTTACTACAGCGTGCGTTGTGGTAGACTTTGATCATTTTTGTAATACTTTTTTGTAAAGTAATAGAATAATCTTTGAAAATTAGCCTATTTTAGGATACTAATTTTAAAACTGAAAATATGTTTATCGAGCAGGCCTATAAGGGCAATAATGATTGGTGGCGTGTGGTTATGACGACGCTAATTGCAACCGGAATTTTTATCATGAATTTTGTAATGCTGTTTTTTATGTCGGCTGAAGAAATGAAGCAGGTGTACGACGCAATGAAGGAACTTCCGAATAATTTCTCGCTAATCATCAATCTGATCCCGTTCGCCCTGCTGCTCGGTTTATTGTTTCTTCTGGTGGTCTTTCTGCATGAGAGAAGCCTCCGATCACTCACGACTGCACGTCCAAAGGTCGATTACGGCCGGATCGCATTTGCGTTCTTCCTTATTGTTGGTTTTACGCTCGTGACATTCGCAGTATCGTATTATTCCGACAATTCGCATATCGAATGGAATTTTAAACCATTGCCGTTTATGATATTGCTCATTATAAGTTTACTGTTGTTTCCGTTTCAGATCGGTTTTGAAGAATATCTGTTTCGCGGATATCTGATGCAACAAATCGGCATAGCAGTGCGCAACAGGTGGTTTCCGTTGCTGTTGACTTCAGTTGTCTTCGGATTGTTTCACAGTGCAAATCCTGAAGTCGCCGAGATGGGATTTGGCGTGATGGCGTTTTACATCGGAACCGGCCTGCTGCTTGGAATTATGACATTGATGGATGACGGGGTCGAGCTTGCCATCGGATTCCATCTTGGAAACAATCTGATGGCTGCGCTGTTGATCACGTCCGATTTCGCGGCGTTGCAGACGGATGCACTTTTCAGATATACAGGTACCGAAGACACATCGGCAATGCTCGTAGAAATGATTGCGTCAATTGCAATTACCTATCCGATTATTTTGCTAATTTTAGCTAAGAAATACAAGTGGAGCAACTGGGCGTCGAAACTGGCTGGAAAAGTCGGTGAACCTAAAAATGAAATTGAAAATGGAAGCACTGACAAATATACCGGCCTATAATAAAGTTCACAATAAATTTAAGTTCAACGGATATCAGCTTGACCGCGATGACCTCTGCCGGATAGCATACAGCTTTATAAAAGAAGGTGAAGATTTTGAACAGGCTGTGGGCGATTTTCTTCTCGATTGGTTCGACAACAAAAGCTACATCGAAATGAATACGAGCGGTACAACCGGAAAGCCTAAATTAATTCGTGTCGAAAAGCAGGCAATGGTGAATTCGGCGCTAGCGACAGGCGATTTTTTCAAACTTGAACCCGGCGACAAAGTACTGCATTGCCTTCCGGCGAAATATATTGCAGGAAAAATGATGTTTGTGCGGTCGTTCATATTGGGACTCGACATGGACTTTGTAGCGCCCGATTCGCATCCGCTTGAAAAACTCGATACCAAATATGAGTTTGCGGCGATGGTGCCAATTCAGGCACAACATTCGGTCGATAAACTTTCCAACGTAAAAAAGCTTATAATCGGCGGAGTCAAAATCAACAAAGAACTTGAAGAAGAACTTCTGAAACTTCCGACAAAGGTTTACGAAACCTACGGAATGACCGAGACCATCACCCATATTGCAGCGAAACCCGTTGGCGAAGAGGCGTTTACTGTGCTGCCACATGTCACAGTTTCCTACAATGAGAAGAATTGTCTGGTGATTCACGCACCCCGGATTTCCGATGATGTAATCGTAACCAATGACGTTGTCGAGCTGGTTAATGAAAATCAGTTCATTTTCCTAGGCCGCGCGGATAATATCATCAATAGCGGTGGGATTAAGCATTTACCTGAACAGATTGAAGCCAAATTATCCGGAAAAATAACATCGCGTTTCTTTATTGCCGGGAAGCACGATGTTGTTCTTGGAGAAAAACTCGTTTTGATCGTAGAAGGCGAACCGTTTCCGATTGACGGATCCGTATTTGAAAAACTCGGAAAATACGAACGCCCAAAAGAAATCATATTTGTTCCGAAATTCGCAGAAACCGGAAGTGGAAAGATTATGCGAAAAGAAATTTTACGAACGCTCACAACGTAATATCAGTTCGGCTAATAGCTTATTTTCTCGATCGTGAACCGCTTTTGGTTGTTGCCGAGTTGAAGGACCGCCTGATCACCGGCTTTTTTGTTGATTAAAATTTTAGCAATGGGTGATATAAATGAAATTTTTCGTTTGGCGATATTCGCCTCGTCAACGCCCACAATCTGGTAGGTTTCAGTTTTTTTTTGACCATCGGGAAGTAATGAAACCGTAGCGCCAAACCGAACTTCGTCCTGAGGTTGATCTGCCAGTTTTATGATTTTCGCGGTTGCAATCCTTTCGTTAAGCAGTTGCAGTTTCGCAGTCAGGAAATTTACCGCAATCCGTCGTTCATTATCATCCGAAATCGCAACGTTTTCGCGCTCTGCGATCAGTTGGTCGCGCTCTTCCAAAAGTTCGTCATAACCAACTTGGGTCACGTAGTTGACCGTACCTGCCGGAAGGTGTGCTCTGGGCGGAACAATAGGCAATTCTTCCTGGTCGCTTTCTTTTACAAATCCCCTGCTCATTGCTAATTCTTAAAAAGGTAATTTTAAAGTTAGCAATTATAATCAGTTTAAAAAAGCAGGGTAGTGTTGAAATAGGTTTTTCCGAACTTATTTCTGTAGTTTAAAATAGTAATCGGCCGAGTGTTTACCACTGCCGTAAACCAGAAAGAATACGCACAAAAGCAACGTCAACAACGCAAGTAGCAGATTTTGCCAGTGCATCGGACCGATGAAATTTACAATTACGGCGCCAAGCAAAATCGGAAGCTGCGCCCAGATTGCCCATCGCGTAAGCAAGCCGAATATGATCATAACGCCACCTACCATGTGCGCTGCGGCCACATAATGAAATACAAACATTCCGCCGGTAAAATTACTTACGGTAGAAAAAACATCATTTAATTGTTGGCTATTGGTGATGAAAGAAGTGCCTTTGATAAACAAAAACACACCAAGAGCAATACGAAGCAGGTCGAGCGGATAACTGGTATGCGCATTGGCCCATTTGTTCAGACTTTTTACCCTGTCCATAAAATTAGCTTTTAAGTTTTAAGCTAAGTTACTAATTTCTAGTGTTGTAGGGTAAAATCGGAAAAGGAATTTAATTTAATTCGATAAAAAAATGATCTTTTAAGATTTGAATATCGGTTGATTTTGAACTTCCGAGGTCAAGCGTCTGAAATTCATTCGTTGGGAATAAACGCATTTTATCACCATTCAGAATCATGTCGACGGGCATGTCGAATCCCTCGATTGTGTTTTCCCATCGGTAGGTAAACCGTTTGTTTTGCATATTCGTGCGAAGCACCGGAATCGTGGTTGTACGCAAATATTGGTCGAACACTGGAGTGAGTTTTATTCCGGATTTTTCATTGAAGAACCCGACAACAGTAGGACCGTCGATGATTTTATGACGGTAAGTGGTCGAGAAATCCAAAAGCAATTTCCACCATTTATCATCGTTGTTTATTATATGCCTGATCGTATTCAGCATCAACGATCCTTTATTGTACATGTCGCTTGAACCTTCGTTTTGTACGCCATAATTACCGATAATCGGTTTATCATTCAGGATATTCCGGGCTTGTCCGTTAACGTAATGCATTGCCTTTTCATAGCCATAAACACATTCAACGAACACAGTTTCGGCATAAGTCGTAAACGCTTCGTGTATCCACATATCGGCGACATCGCTTGCAGTTATACTGTTGCCAAACCATTCATGAGCGCTTTCGTGAATCGTTATAAAATCGAAAAGCAGTCCGATTCCCGTTCCCGAGCGGTCGGTTCCCAGATATCCCTTATTGTATTTATTTCCGTAAGCCACAGCACTTTGGTGTTCCATACCTAAATAAGGAGTTTCAACGAGTTTGTACGAATCATCCGGGAATGGATAAGCACCAAACTTCGACTGGAAGCAGTCCATCATGGGTTTGACTTCCGCAAAGTGATCGATCGCTTTTTGTTCGTTGCCGCGCAGAACGTAATAGTCAAGATCCAATCCGTTGTGATTGTCATGGATATGCGCGTAGTCTCCGATATTGACTGTGATATTGTAGCTGTTGATCGGATTATTGACCTCCCAAATCCAGCTTGTATAGCCGTTGTGGTGATCGATCGATTCGATAAACCTTCCGTTTGAGACATTCATCAGGCCATTTGGTACCGAAACATTTATACGCGCGCCATTGTCGGGTTCGTCGGTTTGTGAATCTTTCACCGGATACCAAAGACTTGCGCCGGTTCCCTGCGTTGCAACACCGATCCAATGATTGTTGGCAGCATCTTTTTTCCAGACAAACCCGCCGTCCCAGGGCGCGTTTTTCGCCTCGATCGGATTTCCGGAATAATAGAACCGCAATGATTTAATCTCGTTTTTGGTGAGAGGTTTGTCAAATTTCAGAAATACTGCATTGAACTCGCGTGCGTAGTCCTGCTTTTTTCCGTCAACAACTATACTGTCGGCATGCATGTTTTCGAAAAGATCAAGCTGGATGCGGTTTGTTTTGTCGGTCACGCGAAACGTAATATCGTTGTACCCGTGAATGTATTTTTTATCGGGTTCGACGGTAATGTTCAATTCATATCGAAGCACATCGTAGCTCACGCGTTCGTGACGCAGTCCGCCGTGCAGCGAGTCTTTGCGCGTAAATTGCTGGCTATAAACAGCATTTATCGAAAAGAGTGTCAGTGTAAACAGCAGCTTGTTCATCAGACCTGGATTACGCCTAAATTGAAGTGCTTTTCGATAGGAGCGTGGTTCGCAGCTTCAATTCCCATTGAAATCCATTTGCGTGTATCCAGCGGATCGATGATTGCATCGGTCCATAACCTGGCAGCGGCATAGTAGGGTGAAACCTGCGCATCGTAACGCGCCTTAATCTTATCGAACAATTCTTTTTCCTTGACTTCATCGACGATTTCGCCTTTGGCTTTCATTGATGACGCTTCGATCTGGGCGAGTACTTTAGCGGCCTGAGTTCCGCCCATGACGGCGAGTTCGGCGCTTGGCCAGGCAAAAATCAACCGAGGATCGTAGGCTTTTCCGCACATCGCATAATTTCCGGCGCCATATGAATTCCCGACGATAACGGTAAATTTCGGCACAACCGAATTACTGACTGCGTTCACCATTTTGGCGCCGTCTTTTATGATTCCGCCTTGTTCCGATTTAGAACCGACCATAAAACCGGTCACATCCTGGACAAAAACAAGCGGAATCTTCTTTTGGTTGCAATTAGCGATGAACCGCGTGGCTTTATCGGCCGAATCGGAGTAGATCACTCCGCCAAACTGCATTTCGCCCTTTTTGGATTTTACGACTTTTCGCTGGTTTGCGACAATTCCTACCGCCCAGCCGTCGATACGGGCATAGCCGGTAATAATCGTCTGTCCATAACCGTCTTTATACGCTTCGAATTCAGAATTGTCTACCAGCCGATTGATGATATCCATCATGTCGTACTGTTCGCCCCGGGCTTTCGGAAGAATCCCGTAAATTTCAGCTGGGTCGAGTGCCGGTTTTTCCGATTTAATCCGGTTATAGCCTGCCTTATCGTAGTCGCCTATTTTATCTACTATATTTTTGATTTTGTCGAGTGCGTCCCGGTCGTCCTTTGCCTTGTAATCGGTTACGCCGGAAATTTCGCAGTGTGTTGTAGCCCCGCCGAGCGTTTCATTGTCGATCACCTCACCAATTGCGGCTTTTACGAGATAACTTCCTGCAAGGAAAATGCTTCCTGTTTTATCGACTATGAGTGCTTCATCGCTCATTATCGGAAGATAGGCGCCACCGGCTACGCAGCTTCCCATAACGGCAGCGATTTGGGTAATCCCCATGCTGCTCATGATTGCGTTGTTTCTGAAGATTCTTCCGAAATGTTCTTTATCGGGAAAAATTTCATCCTGCATCGGAAGGTATACACCTGCGCTGTCGACGAGATAAATAATTGGAAGGCGGTTTTCCATTGCGATTTCCTGAGCGCGAAGATTTTTCTTTGCAGTTATCGGAAACCAGGCACCAGCTTTCACAGTTGCGTCATTTGCAACAACAATACATTGCTTTCCCTTGACATAGCCCATTTTGACTACCACGCCACCGGAAGGGCAGCCGCCATGTTCGGCATACATTCCATCTCCGGTAAAAGCACCAATTTCAATGCTTTTTGATTTATCGTCGAGCAGATAATCAATTCGTTCACGGGCAGTCATTTTGCCTTCAGCGTGAAGTTTATCGATACGCTTTTGTCCGCCGCCAAGCTTGACCTTAGCGAGTTTTTGTTTTAAATCGGATAATAAAAGTTTGTTGTGGTCCTCGTTTTTATTGAAGTTAATGTCCATAGAATAATGCCAATTAGGCGTACGGGTTTGTTGAAAGAAAACAAAAGTACGAAATCGAGCAGTAACCGCCTATGTAAAGTTTGCGATTTAAGGATTGTCAAAATGATCAACTAAGCCTTAAAATCCGAAAAACGCTGCCAAATCATCTTTAATACTTGGATTGACGGCAGCCGCCAACGAAAGTGAGATTACCAATCCAATGGTTGCATATAGGAAATCCTTTCCGATCATGCGCATTGCTTTCTTTTTGTGCTTCTTACCTTTTTTAATTCGGGCGAGGTTTATGGCAATCTCACGACCGCCTATAAGCCCGAGGAAAACCCATGTGGTACTCATCGGAACCGTTGAGATAAACAATTTGTAAATAAGGATCAGCGCGTAAGACAGGTCGATCAATGTCGCTGCCCGTACGTCGGAAATTCGCACTTTTTCACTTACTACCTCCTGGATTTTATCGCCGCGGAGTTTGAACAGGAGTCCGAGGCCAAGAAAAATCACCAAAGCAAAAATGATGAACTGCGTCAAGTCGAGACGTCGTGGAAGGAAAACCGCGATGTTGGCGCCATCCTGCATGACCCAAACTGCCCAAAGTAGCCCACTGACGACCCATTGCGCAACGTTCCATCCGCTTGGAATGGTACGTGTTTTATAATTCTTGCGGATGTAATTATATCCAAAATACCATATTAAAGCGGAAACTACGAATGCAATTAAATATCCGGATACACTTTTAGTCACCATGCCGGTGATTCCGTCGGAAGTCGAGCTAAATACGCTGAGCATCAAAAATGTAGTGGAAACCGGCATTTTTAACCGCGTTAAGATCAGCAGGACCAGTGGCGCCATCAACATAAAGAATGAAAAATTCTCAGGATGAGGATATTTGCTGTTACCTTCAGAATCAAGCAATCGCTGATAGGTGACATCGCCATCGTAATAAATATAACTAAAGGTTATGACGGCGAGGAAAATTGTACCGACAAAGAGCCATAGCCAGTACCATTTTCGGGTCTTATTGCTTTCTATAAACGTACCCAATGATTGGATGCTGTCATTTGAAACGGTCGCATATGCCGCGGTCATAAAACCTATCCACATCGCAATTTGAGGCTGTCCGTAAAATACGGCGCTCAAGATAAAAATTGACGCAACGATGCTTAGAAATACTTTTTCGTTCGAGAATCTCTCGATCAAACTCAACGACCCTTTCTTTTTGTAGATTTTTTTCATGTGGAAGTTAAATAAATCGCCGCAAAGATATTAACTTATGAGTTTCAGAAGTATTTCCAACTTTACGATATTGTTATCAAACTGTTTCCATAAAAGCATAAAACCGGAATGCAATTGTTTATTTGTCAATGTATTGCTATTCGAAACCCACCAAATATACAATTGACGCTTTCTTAATGTTAAGTTAACATTAACGAATTACATTTGCGGCATAAATTCAATAAATATGTCTCTAAACGATTTTTTTCAATACTTTGTTCCGAAAGACAAAAAGTTCTACCCATTGTTTGAACAAGCGGCTACAAATTTAATATCGTTGGCAGAGACCTTACACGAAGCCATCCATGCTCCAAAGCAGGAACGCGAGGCCTACTTTCGAAAAATTGAGGAGCTTGAGGAAAAGATCGAGGATATCACGCACCGCACACATCTTGAGTTGAGTACTAATTTCATTACTCCGTTTGACCGTGAAGATATTCATTCGCTTATAAAATCAATCGACAACGTGGCCGATTACATGCATAGTGCCGCAAGCAAAATGCGGCTTTACCAGGTCGAGAAAATTACGAAGTCCATCCGAAAACTGACTGAGATCAACCTTGAAGCATCCCAGTTGATAGGCGCTGCGGTTTTCGAGCTTAAGGATATGAAAAAACTTAAGAAGATTACCGATGCCTGCAAAAAGATAAACAAACTTGAAAGTAAAGCAGATAATGTTCATGATAAGGCCGTAGCCGATATTTTCGAAAACGAGACCGATGTGAAGAACATTATTAAATACAAAGAAGTCTTATCGGCATTGGAATCTGCTTCCGATAAATGCAAAAGTGTCGCAAACGTACTTGAGCAGATCGTGGTGAAACGCTCGTAATGACTAATAGGTAAAATAGCAGATATGGAGTTTACGTTACTTATTGTCATTATCGTATTGGCGCTGGTATTCGACTATATCAACGGTTTCCATGACGCCGCGAATGCAATTGCAACCGTTGTGGCTACCAAAGTACTTTCACCATTTCAAGCTGTTGCGTGGGCTGCTTTCTTCAACTTCGCAGCCTACTGGGTTTTTGGATTTGGCGTTGCCGATACAGTCGCTAAAACAGCCAAGACGCTGGAAATTGACCTCGTCGTAATATTGACAGGCGTGATTGCGGCGATAATTTGGAATCTTTTTACATGGTGGCAGGGAATTCCGTCGAGTTCTTCGCACACATTGATTGGCGGATTTGCCGGAGCTGCGATTGCCCATGCGGGTTTTGATGTCGTCAATTGGTATGCCGATAAAGCCGGACAACTTCCTTCAGGGGTTTTGATCATCATCATATTTATTGTACTTGCACCGCTGCTGGGCGCATTGGCGTCCTTTCTAATATCGATTTGGCTGCTGAATTCGTCCCGGAAAAATATTTTTGCCACGACTTTTACAGTGTTGTTGATGATAGGCACAGTCTGGTTTGTCGCCGTTCAGATGATTTCGTACGATGCGATCGAGAAACCGCGCTTCGAATCCCATTTTTGGAGTGTGGTCTTTGAAAGCCACAACATCAAGTGGTTTCTGATTGCCTTTATCATTTTGTCGATCAGTTCATTTTGCCTTGCTTTTAGCCGGATGAATCTTTCACAGTCTGAGTATTGGTTAAGAAAAATGCAGTTGCTGTCGTCTGCGGCGTTTAGTCTTGGTCATGGTGGAAATGACTCGCAAAAGGTAATGGGTATAATTGCTGCGGCAGTTGCCGTATATATTCACACAAGCGGCACAACAGTGATGGAAATGCCCGCATGGCTTCAAGTAGAACTTCCTCATGGAGATGTGGCCGGAACGATGCCCGAATGGATACCGCTTGCCTGTTATTCGGCCATAGCAATCGGAACATTGAGCGGGGGTTGGAAAATTGTAAAAACCATGGGTTCCAAAATCACCAAGGTGACTTCTTTTGAAGGTGTTGCAGCAGAAACCGCCGGTGCGCTGACGCTGTATTTTACCGAACACATGAAAGTACCGGTAAGCACGACACACACGATTACAGGTTCAATTATAGGTGTCGGATTAACAAAACGGGTTTCAGCAGTGCGGTGGGGAGTGACGGTCAGCCTTATTTGGGCATGGGTGCTCACGATCCCGATTTCGGCGTTGCTTGCAGCACTGCTGTATTGGGTGTTCAATCTTTTCCTTTAAAAGATATAAGGCAGTTTACAAAAAAGCCACAAATTCACGAATCTACGTCATTTGTGGCTCTTTTTATTTAGTAAACAAAGAGTGTTTGGTGATTATTTTGTAGCCATCTTTTTTAGCAAGGCCCATTGTTTGAGTGCCGTCCGAGCCTCTACCGCCGGGTAACCCAAGACGGTCACGCCTGCCGGTACATCGGCTGCGACACCCGAGCCGGCTCCGACTATCGCGCCATCGCCAATTGTGAGATGGTCCTTTATTGAAGCGCTCCCACCGATAATGACACCGTTTCCGAGCGTAACCGACCCTGCAAGTCCGCTGTTTCCCGCCATGATGCAGAATTTCCCCAAAACCGAATTATGGCCGATTTGGACAAGATTGTCAATTTTGCAGCCATCGCCGAGTACGGTAGAACTGAATTTTCCGCGGTCGACGCTCGAGTTGGCGCCTATCTCGACACCATTGCCCAAAACGACATTGCCGATTTGCGGTATTTTGACAAGCCCTTTCTGCGGATCCGGACGGAAACCGAAACCATCGGCCCCGATTGTTGAATTTGGATGCAGGATGCAATGCGACCCGATATGGCAGCGTTCGCGGACAACCGCGCCGGGCCACAAAACCGAATTGTTGCCTATGGTGGATTCGTCCATCACGGTTACATTGGGATAAAGAATTACGTTGTCGCCCAATTTCGCGTTTGGCCCCACAAAACATCCCGCACCGATTTTGACACCTGTGCCTATGGTTGCTGTACCGTGTACGACTGCGGTTGAATGAATATCCTGATCGAATTGTGGCGGCGGCGGTGCAAACAATTCAAGAACCTTCGACATTGCGAGGTCGGCATTGTCCACTTTTATGAAAGCGCGGCCTTCTCCAGGTTCTATCGAAATATCATTGTTTACGATAGCTGCGCCGGCTTGTGATTTTTCCCAAAGTCTTTCGTACTTTTTATGCCCAATGAATGATATCTGGTCGTCTTTTGCCAGTTCGAGCTGTTCCGGCGAGCCGATTTCTTTGTCAGAATTACCGATGATCTGACCATTCACAAGATCACTGATGTGGGCTAACGTAAATTTTTTCACAGGTTGATTTTATAGGATTTTATACTTGAATACCGCGGCGAACTTTCCGAACGATCCTTCCACATTCTGCACGATATCGAGTTTTGTATAATAGCGAATTTCGGTACTAAAGCGCCCTATATCATATCCGGCACCCAATCCAAAATTATAATGTGGCGAGTCAGGTATAATATCGGCAGTCGAGTTGCTGTAATCAAATTCTGAATTCATTATAATATTTACAGCAAATACGCCGGAAAAGAACAATTTATTGTTTTCGTTCAAAAACACGTAATGCCGCATACCTATCGGAACTTGAAAAGAATTGTACTTGATGTCTACCGTTCGGTTGCCTCCGACTTTTTCTTCCGATTTGAACATGTTGTAATTGGTTTCAAGGATCACAGCCCACTTCGAATTATTTGTTGGCAGTATGTATTCAAGTTCAAGTCCCATTGCCGGCATAATTCCAGAGGCGTCGAAACCATAAACCGATGTACGTCCTTCAAAACTAATATTTGCCATTGATATTCCGGCGAATGCCTTAAGGTTCAGCGATCCTTTCTTCTGGACTTGCTTGAAGGTAACCCCATCGGGATTTTCACATGAATTGACTTCAACAAAGTAACTGCTTAAAGACGATACGGTATATTTAAGATTTTCAACATCCTTAAGCTGTGTCTCGTCACATTTGACTGCATTCCACAACTGATTCCTAAATTGGCTGTTCATCATTTCGGTAACCGTGTTAGGTCCGATATATCGGATTTCGATAAGTTGGGTAACCGGGCCATCTTCCACACTATAGAAGAATTTTTCTATACCGCTGTCATTAAAAGCATATAATGTGTTTTTACCTTCAACCAAAACGCGCAGAAATAGTGTTTCTTCTTTAAAAAATGGAGTTTTTTCTTTTTGAATGTAGGTGCTTTTTGAACTTGAGCGCTCAATTTGCACTGTTTTACGTACAAATTTGGACACTCCATTGATACTGAATTCGCTTACCTGATCGATGGTAAATTGAATTTGAGGTGAAGTTTCGTTTTGTTTGAACAAGAAGTCGGTTGGGTTGTTGTTCCAATCTTTATTAAAAATCAAACCGTCGGTGCGATATCCGGTAGTGGTTTCATAATAACCCGGCTGCCACTGGTTTTGGGAATAGGAAACGAACGATACCAAAGCTAAAAAGGCAAGTAGAAGTTTATTCATAAATTTAAGTTAAGTGAAATGCAATGATAGGGTTTACCGTTAATATAAAAAATTTAATTTTTAAAAATTGTTAGAACGCTATCCCAAAATTCACAGCATTTCAAATAATTTTCCTATTGTTTTCCAGTTCCGTGAAGTTGCCGAAACCTCCAGTATTTTTTCAATTGCCGAATTGGAAAGTTTAGTCTGCCCCGCGGATTCGTACAAAATGTAAAGCCATCGCTCGTGGCTGACCCATTCATCTTTACCGAAGTCGGTTTTTCGCAAACTTTGAAGTGCGGTGGCTGATGGCGTTTCCGACAGAATGCTGACATATGGTTGTGCGGGATCATCAATCTTCCGATCAATAAACGGATTATTTTCAATGATTTTTTGAAGGTCGGCCGATGTTACAACTACGACCTTCACATCAAAACCGAACTCCGATTTAATAAGTTCAGAAATCTGCTGCTGAAGCTGTTCGATGTTGCGGTTTTCGCTTTCGAAAATAATGTTTCCGCTTTGAATGTATGTCGACACGTTTTTGATTGGCAATCGCTGCAATGCCTTGCGAAGGGCTTCCATCTTGATCAGCTTTTGTCCGCCCACATTGATGCCGCGCAGCAACGCCACATATTTTTGCATCATTATGAGTCTTCTTGTTGTCCCATCATCATCAGGTAGGCTTTTAAAAACTCATCGATTTCACCGTTCATCACGCCATCAACGTCGCTTGTTTCATATTGTGTTCGAACATCCTTAACCAGCTTGTAAGGATGCATTACATAATTGCGGATTTGCGATCCCCATTCGATTTTCATTTTCTTGGCCTCGATCTCGTCGCGAAGCGCCTGCTTCTTTTTGAGTTCGATTTCATACAACTGCGATTTCAGCAACTGCATCGCCTTGGTCTTGTTGTCGAGCTGGGAACGGGTTTCGGAGTTTTCGATTATGATTCCGGTAGGATGGTGGCGAAGACGAACCGCCGTTTCGACCTTGTTTACATTTTGTCCGCCTGCACCACTTGATCGCATGGTTTCCCATGAAATGTCGGCCGGATTGATTTCTATCTGAATGGTATCATCCGCAAGTGGATACACATAAACCGATACGAATGACGTATGTCGTTTTGCATTACTGTCGAATGGTGAAATACGTACGAGACGGTGAACGCCATTTTCGCCTTTGAGATAACCGAACGAATAATCGCCTTCAAATTCGAGCGTTACGGTTTTGATTCCGGCGACTTCACCAGCCTGAAAATTGAGTTCCTTGATTTTATACCCGTTATTTTCGCCCCACATGATGTACATCCGCATCAGCATTTCGGCCCAGTCGCAGCTTTCGGTCCCGCCTGCGCCTGCGGTAATCTGCAGGACTGCACTCATGCTGTCGCCTTCATCGGAAAGCATGTTGCGGAATTCGATGTTCTCGATATGTGAATTTGCGGCATTGTAAGCATCGTCGAGTTCGGCTTCGGAAAGTTCGCCTTCTTTGAAAAAATCGTATGCGAGTTGAAGTTTATCGGCGAGGTTGACCGCTTTTTCGTAATCTTCGATCCAGCGCTTTTTGGAACGCAGGTTCTTGATGTAAAGTTCGGCTTCGCGGGGATTGTCCCAAAAGTCGGGAGCGAGGGTTTTTTCCTCTTCGTTGGTGATTTCTATGAGCTTTTTATCGACGTCAAAGATACCTCCTCAACGCACCAAGGCGCTCCACAATACCTTTGATTTGTTCGGTATTTGTCATAAATAATTATAATTTTGTGTTCGGATGTTTAGCCCTGATGGAAGCGGCATCCTTTTTTTTTGGGCCGTGGTTAAAGCCATGGCCAAAAAAAAAGATACAGCGGACAGCAGGAATAGCTTCAAAAAATAATGAAACTTCAGCAAAAATAAGACATCCTTTTCGATATATGGAAATAAATTTAGTGAGTGATACCGTTACGAAGCCAACGCCCGAAATGCTTCGGTACATGTTTCAGGCCGAAGTGGGCGACGACGTATATAAACAGGATCCGACCGTAAACGCCCTGCAGGAAAAAGTGGCTGCGATTTTCGGGATGGAAGCTGCGATGTTTTTTCCGTCGGGAACAATGGCAAATCAGACGGCAATAAAACTTCATACGCAGCCCGGTGAGCAGCTTATTGCCGATAAATGGGCGCATGTGTTCAATTATGAAGGCGGTGGCGTTTCGTTCAACAGCGGGGTTTCGTGTTGTTTGATCGACGGTGAACGCGGAATGATAACTGCCGATCAGGTACTTGGAGCCATAAATCCGCCGGAATTTTACCACAATCCGCTGACGAGTCTTGTTTGTGTCGAGAATACAACAAACAAAGGCGGCGGGGCGTGTTATGACGTTGAAGAACTGCGGAAAATTCGTGCGGTTTGCGATGCGAATAACCTGAAATTCCATCTCGATGGGGCACGGATATGGAA
>JAEYZX010000055.1 GCA_023427845.1 Bacteroidota bacterium | reverse complement strand
GAAATGGGGTTCCTGCCACCGGTTCGATATAATTTAGTGGCGATGGATCGGTATATAAAATATTAAATCGGAAATCTTCCTGCTCGAGCTGGAATGCCCCCGGAATCTGATAGATATTCTTCATCATCAAATTCCAGACCGGATCGTCAACATTCGTAAGGCTGCTTTTCAGCATCTTCAGGATAAGGCTTTGGGTAGTAACCGTTTCGGGTTGCTGTGTATTCGGATCCACGGGGCCTACTTGCGTAGCCTCGACACCATCAGTACCAAATTCCCCCACCTGATACACGTCGGGACCAATTGTATACTGGTACGCAACCGCAAGTACTTCGTCGTTTGCAAGCCTTTGTTGCAATGAAATATATCCAAGCTGCGGATGAAACGTAAACTCATTCGGAAGAAGTTTTCGCGCATTTTCCAATTTTGAGAAATCACGGCCTTCACTTGCTCCCGGAGTGTTGAACCCCTGATCGGCAGTTACGATTTCACGAATGTTGCTGTTTAGCAATCCTCCCGCCCCAATGAGTTCTGGATCGTAATCATTGTTCTGGTTGTCGGGTGGCGAATTTACGGGGACGTTAAAGATACCCGGCTGAGTTGTCACTACAACTTCATCGTCATAGTTGGTCAATTCGGCCTCACCCAAATCCTGGAGCGCGATGATGTTTCTGAGGTTGTTGTTTGTTGTATTGACGCGGTTCTGCCGATTTGTGATCCAAACCTCGATGCGCGTAATCTGTACGCGGCTAAGAATCTGCGGATAATTCCGAAGTGATTCATCGTACATTTTCCGGAAATACTGCGATAGGAAAAAGTGCCGGTCGGCATCATAATCGAGCGCAAACATCTCAAAATCCTGGATGGTTCCGCCACCTTGCGCGGTCACGGTTTTCGTTTGTGATTTTTGTTCCGAGAAAACTCCGGTTATCGTCGTGCGGCCAAATTGAAATTGTGCCTTAACACCAAAAAGGCTTTGTGCCCCACGTATCAATGTACTGTTAAGCGGAAGGCTGACATTACCGACTTCAATCTTTTGGATGATATCGTCTTCGGTAGGCGTGTATTCAAGTTTGATCAGGTTTTGGAACGCAAAAGTCGATTCGGTGTCGTAGTTGATGTTTACGTTTAGCCGGGTTCCCACTTTTCCCATCAGACTCATGCTGATCCTTTGGTCAAAATCGAATGAGAGGTTGGAGCGGTTTCGCGGGGAAAATGACGGGTTGTCCTGCTTGGAATAACGTGCACCCAGATCCATTTCGACCGAGCCAGTGGGTTTGACATCGATTGTATTTCCGCCAAAAATTGTTTCAAAAAAGCTCGAGTTTACATAGTATCGCGGGAGCAGGTCGCGCTTGGCGTCCTCACTTCCTTCCTTTTTGCCGTCGATTGCATCTGATTTCTTACGGAAATACTCACGCATCGACTCGCGCAAAACCAGTTCATCATATTCTTCCGGCGTAAGAATTATCGGATAATTTATATTAAAACCGTCGATGGAATTTGTGTAGATATAACGATTTGTAACGGGATCATAAGTATAAGATGAAACAATACTTGGCGGATTGTCCAAATTCACCTTGCCTGTATTGTAGCCAATTGAGTCGGCGGGAACCTCGTTTTGTTCTTCAATCTGTGCCTGCACAGACTGGGTGCAGATCGCAACAAGTAAAAAAATGCAGGTCCTAAAGATAGATCCCATGCTTCTTATGTAAAATGTTTTCAAGTACTTATAAGTTTTTTAATGCTTGTTTGATTATCGTTTCTACCGTTGCATCGGGGTCTTCTTTAACAATTTTTTCGACAGCTTTTTCAGCTAATTTTTTGTTAAAGCCCAATGTCTCCAAAGCAGATAACGCCTCTTCTCTACTAGTATTGTTTGGGGAACTTGAAACTTCATCTATATCGTACAGTTTTAACACTTTGTCTTTTAGGTCGAGAATTGCCCGCTGTGCGGTTTTGTTCCCAATCCCCTTAATCGACTGAATCGTGTTTAGATCGCCAACGGCTAAAGCCTGCATGATTTGCCTGGGTTCCAGCGAAGACAACATCGTACGTGCGATTCCCGCGCCAATGCCTGAAACGGAAATAAGTAATTTAAAGAGCTCACGCTCCGACTTTTCGAAAAATCCGAAAAGCGTATGTGCATCTTCCTTCACCTGTAGGTAGGTGAATAATTTAATATTGTCGGAAGCGGGGAGCAGTGAATAAGTATACAAAGAAATGTTAATATGATAACCGACGCCACCACAATCAACGATGACCTCAGTGGGCGTTTTTTCGGTTAATTTACCCTGTATATGTGCGATCATTTAAGTTAAGTAATAGCCAAATATAACAAAAAACTTTAATTACGGTGCGGGTTGCGGGCTTAAGCTATTTTTTTACTTCAAAGTTTTTAAGCCTCTTGATTTTTTCCTGAGCATCTACGACTGCAACGGCTGCCATGTTGACCATTTCCTCAACACTTGCACCAAGCTGGAAGATATGGACAGGTTTATCCAGACCCAACATGATTGGACCTATCGAATCCACTTTATTCAGTTCTTTCAACAACTTGTAGGTTATGTTTGCCGATTCAAGGTTTGGAAAAATAAGCGTGTTCACTTTCTTGCCTGCGAGTTTTGAAAAAGGGAACTTATCTTTCAGCATGTCGATATTCAATGCGAAATCGGCCTGAACTTCACCGTCTATTACCATGTCGGGATAATACTTATGCAGGTAGGCAACCGCTTCGCGGACTTTCGCGACGTTGGCATCAGCTGAAGATCCAAAGTTGGAAAATGAAATCATTGCAATAACCGGCTCCATTCCAAACATTCGTACGGTTCTGGCCGTCATCAACGCGATTTTTGCAAGGTCATCGGCAGACGGATTTGGATTGATAGCGGTATCCGATAAGAACATCGGACCGCGTTTTGTCATCATCATATTAGCAGTAGCAACCAGTGATATCCCGGGTGCTTTGTCGATTAACTGCAATATCGGTTTTACCACCGACGGATAGCTTCTGGAATAGCCGGTAACCAGTGCGTCGGCTTCGCCTTCATTTACCATCATTGCGGCGAAATAATTCCGCTCGCGCATCCACTTTTGGGAATCAAGCAGTGACATTCCGCGACGTTGACGTGCCTTCCAATAGATTTCGGCATACCGCAGTCGACGCGCATCTTCTTCCGGCGTCTTTGGATCATAGATCGGAACTTCCGCATCAAATCCCAACTCTTCTTTGAGTTCAAGAATCACTTCCTTATTTCCGAGCAGTATCGGTAAACCGATGCCTTCCTCAAGAACAATCTGTGCAGCCTTTAATACGTCAAGATGGTCTGCCTCGGCAAATACAACCCTTTTCGGATCGGTCTTCGCACGGTTGGTAAGCAAACGCACCATTTTGTTATCGGAACCCAGACGGTCCATCAATTCTTCCTCATATCGCTCCCAGTCGGTAATTGGCTGCAATGCAACTCCCGATTCCATAGCCGCTTTTGCAACAGCCGGAGCCACCATAGTGATAAGCCTTGGGTCAAAAGGTTTTGGAATTATATAGTCACGTCCGAAATTTAATTTTGTTTCGCCGTATGCGATATTCACCTGTTCGGGAACAGATTCTTTCGCAAGGGCAGCAAGCGCACGGACTGCGGCCATTTTCATTGCCTCATTGATGGTGGTGGCGCGAACATCGAGCGCTCCCCTGAAAATATACGGGAAACCGAGTACGTTATTGACCTGGTTAGGATGATCCGACCGGCCGGTAGCCATTATAACATCTTTTCGCGTAGCAATCGCCAAATCATAATCGATTTCAGGCAACGGATTTGCCATTGCGAAAACGATAGGATTTTTTGCCATCCCAAGCAGCATTTCGGGCGTCATGATATTCCCGGCCGAGAGTCCGAGGAACACATCCGCGCCATTGAGCGCCTGTTCTAAAGTTAGTCCGGGCTTACCTCCACTATATACGCGTTGTGCAGTCGATATGTTGGTTCGATCCTGAGAAAGTACGCCTTTACTGTCGAACATCGTAATGTTTTCAGGTTTAACACCCAACAGTACATATAGGTTCGCGCATGCCAGGGCGGCAGAACCGGCTCCGGAGACAACTACGGTCACGTCCTGGGCATTTTTTCCGGCAAGTTCCAGCGCATTTAAAAGTGCTGCCGATGAAATGATCGCGGTGCCATGCTGGTCGTCGTGCATAACCGGTATGTTCAGTTCCTCAACAAGACGGCGCTCGATTTCAAAAGATTCAGGAGCTTTGATGTCCTCGAGATTAATTCCGCCGAATGTAGGTGCAATATTCTTAACGGTCTCAATGAATTTTTCAACGTCTTTGGTGTCGACTTCAATATCAAAAACATCGATATCGGCAAAGATCTTAAACAGCAACGCCTTGCCTTCCATTACGGGTTTAGAGGCTTCGGGGCCTATGTCGCCCAGTCCGAGGACCGCTGTTCCGTTGGAAATCACGGCAACAAGATTGCCTTTGGCTGTATATTTATAAACGTTGTTTACATCTTTTGCTATCTCAAGGCAGGGTTCGGCAACCCCGGGTGAATATGCAAGTGAAAGATCACGCTGGGTTGCGTACTTTTTGGTGGGAACTACTTGAATTTTACCGGGATGCGGTTTCGCATGATATAATAGTGCTTCGCGCCTTTTGCTGTACTTGTTCATTCTGTTGAGTTTTGTTCGACTTGCAAAGGTAAAGGTCTGTCGCTAAAAAAGGAATTTTAAGCACTATTCTTTCAAAAAGTTTATATTTCTTTTGAGCCCTGCATACTTGGTGCGTTTCACGGCCGAATTTTCAAAAACTGCCCTAAATGTGTCTTCGGTAATTTCCTCCCAATCCTTTTTTGACATCGACAGTAGTTCGGGATGCGGATTGAACAATGGCTCGTTATGCGGTTTCGAGAATTTGTTCCACGGACAAACATCCTGGCAGATATCGCATCCAAAAGCCCAATCATTGAATTTGCCTTTCATTTCTTCGGGCAGATTGTCTTTTAGTTCAATTGTAAAATAGGAAATGCATTTGCTGCCGTCGACCACATACGGTTCGGTTATGGCATTTGTCGGACAGGCGTCGATACATGCGGTGCAGCTTCCGCAATGGTTTGTGACGGGATGATCGTACTCAAGTTCGAGATCGACAACGAGTTCGGCAATGAAATAAAAGGAACCCACCGATTTTGTAATGAGGTTGCTGTTTTTGCCGATCCATCCGAGTCCCGATTTTGCTGCCCAAGCTTTGTCTAATACCGGCGCCGAATCGACGAACGCGCGTCCGTTTACTTCGCCGATTTCATTCTGTATGGAAAACATAAGTTCTTTCAGTCGCTCCTTGATTACGAAATGATAGTCCTGACCGTAGGCGTACTTTGATATCTTATAATTTTCGGTGCCGACGTTTTGTGGCTGAGTTGCCTCCGGATAATAATTGAGCAGCAGTGAAATCACGCTTTTGGCGCCGGGAACAAGCAACGTTGGGTCAAGCCGTTTGTCGAAATGGTTTTCCATATACGACATCTGGCCGTGCAAGTTTTTTTTGAGATAGGCGTCAAGCCTCGGTGCCTCTTCTTCAAGAAACCCTGCTTTCGATATGCCGCAAGAAAGGAACCCAAGGCGCGATGCTTCGGTTTTTATGAATTGGGTATGTTTTTCTTTTGCGGCGTTCAAGTGCTAACGGATTTCACGTTGCAAAGATACGGCATTATAGGCAAGCAGGGACTGCATTAGGGATGGCAGCAGCATCCTTTTGGCGCGCAGCGAGCCGAACAGGCCGAAGCAAGCGCCGAAAGATAACGCGGACAGCCCGGCCGAAGGAAATGCCTTAAAAAAGCCCGCCCTGAATCCCGGGCATAACCTTACCCAAATGTTTGTAGGCTTTTTCGGTAACTTCACGCCCCCGTGGCGTTCTCATGATAAATCCTTCCTGAATCAGAAAAGGTTCATAGACTTCCTCGATTGTTTCGCTGCTTTCCGAAACGGCTGTAGCCAATGTCGTTAAACCCACCGGTCCGCCTTTGAATTTCTCAATTACCGTACGCAGGATTTTATTGTCCATTTCGTCGAGTCCGTGCGCATCCACATGAAGTGCTTCGAGTGAATATTTCGCAATGGCGATATCGATTTTTCCGTTGCCTTTAATCTGCGCAAAGTCGCGCACCCGGCGCAGCAGTGCGTTCGCGATACGGGGTGTGCCCCTGCTTCGGCCTGCGATTTCGATCGCGGCTTCCATTGAAATTGGCATATTGATGATTGACGCGCTTCGCTGAACGATTGAAGTCAGAAGTTCGGTATTGTAATACTGCAAACGGCTTGAGATTCCAAATCGGGCGCGCATTGGCGCCGTAAGCAATCCGGAACGCGTTGTGGCACCAACCAGGGTAAACGGATTTAAATTGATCTGCACCGATCTTGCGTTGGGGCCGGACTCGATCATGATGTCGATCTTGAAATCTTCCATTGCCGAATAAAGATATTCCTCGACTATAGGGCTTAAGCGATGGATCTCATCAATGAAAAGCACATCGCGTTCTTCGAGATTTGTAAGAAGTCCGGCAAGATCACCTGGTTTATCGAGTACAGGCCCTGAAGTGATTTTTATGCCAACGCCGAGTTCATTCGCTAAAATATTGGCAAGTGTCGTTTTCCCCAACCCCGGAGGTCCGTGGAAAAGCGCGTGGTCGAGCGCCTCATTACGATGATTCGCGGCGGCGACAAATACTTTGAGATTATCCAGAATCTGATCCTGACCGGTAAAATCGTCGAACGATAATGGCCGGAGTTTCTTCTCTATATCGAGTTCTTCAGAATTGAAGCGGGAAGCAGTTGGATCTAAATTTTCATTCATTGGACAAAGATAGCCAAATCCCGAAATCAGGATGTTAAATACTTACATCTGATATCCGTCGGAAAGCAACGATTGAAATTCGGGGTGGTTGTCTATATAATGCGCCACAAAAGAACACAATGGCATCACAGTTAGATTTTTTTGTGAAAGATATTCGAGTGCCTTTCCAACAAGAAGACTCCCTATTCCTTTGCCTTGAAGTGATTTCGGTACTTTTGTATGCGTAAGATAAATTTTATCGTCTTTATGCACATATTCAAGATAAGCTTTTTTGCTACCTATATGAAGTTCGTACTGGCTCTCGGCTTCGTTAATTTTAAAAATGCATTCGGGAACTTGTGGACTCATGACTCGTATCTATTTACCGGCGATAATTGATTGCCATTCGGGATGGCGTTCCAGGTATGTGGAAACAAATGGACATTTGGCCTCCACTTTCCTGTTATTCGATTTTAGATGATCCAGCACTAATTCGACCAATTTCTTACCGATGCCGCGCCCTCCAAGTTCAGGTGGGACCAATGTATGTGTGAGTACAACTACATTTTCATTTTTATTCTGAAATTCGATAAATGAAACATACCCTTCGGTTTCCATTTCAAAACGCCGTCTATCGTCGTTGATGGTTAATTTGTGTTGTGACATGCTGCAATTTTAACCTAAATGTACGCAATTAAAGACATCAAAAAAAAATGCCTCCCGATGGAAGGCATTTTTTTTTAGATAAATTAGTGGTGCAATATTTCCTCACCTTCCTTAAGCGGTACATTCTGTGGTACGAAATCCACATCATGTCCAGGCTTGGAGTAATCGTAAGGCCATCTGTGTACGTGTGGGATTTCACCTGGCCAGTTACCGTGGATGTGCTCAACAGGTGCAGTCCATTCCAAAGTATTTGATTTCCAAGGATTCTGTACCGCACGTTTTCCGTAGAATATGCTGCTGAAGAAGTTGTAAAGGAATACCAATTGGAATACACCTCCAACTAAAGCAAATATTGTAATCAGGACGTTAACATCCTGCATGTCGTCGAACAGCGGGAAGTTTGTATAGGAATAATATCGTCGTGGAAGACCTGCCAATCCGATAAAGTGCATTGGGAAAAATACCCCATACGCACAAATCGTCGTTACCCAGAAGTGGACGTATCCAAGATTTTTATTCATCATTCGGCCATACATCTTAGGGAACCAATGGTAGATTCCGCAGAACATACCATAAAGTGCCGATATACCCATAACAAGGTGGAAGTGTGCCACCACGAAATATGTGTCGTGAACGTTAATGTCCAGCGTGCTGTCTCCAAGAATAATACCTGTCAGTCCACCGGTAATGAATGTTGAAACCATCGCGATTGCAAACAGCATCCCGACATTCATCTGAAGATTTCCTTTCCATAATGTCGTGATCCAGTTGAACGCTTTAACAGCAGATGGAATCGCGATCAATAATGTCGTAAATGTAAACACTGATCCGAGGAATGGGTTCATACCAGATATAAACATATGGTGACCCCAAACAATAGTCGACAGGAATGCAATTGCAAGGATTGACATGATCATTGCACGGTAACCGAATATCGGCTTACGGGCATTGGTTGCCATCACCTCCGATACCAATCCCATTGCGGGAAGGATTACGATATAAACCTCAGGGTGTCCAAGGAACCAGAAAAGGTGTTCGAACAATACAGGAGAACCGCCCTGATAATGCAATACTTCACCGGCAATATAAATGTCTGACAGGAAGAATGATGTTCCGAAACTTCTGTCCATAATCAGCAATAATGCAGCTGATAATAGTACAGGGAACGATAGAATTCCAATGATGGCTGTGATGAAAAATGTCCAAATAGTAAGCGGAAGACGGGTCATCGACATCCCTTTTGTACGAAGGTTGATGACAGTTACAACGTAGTTAAGTGATCCAAGCAATGACGATGCGATGAAAATAGCCATCGAAATCAACCATAATGTCATCCCTGCTCCTGAACCACCAATTGATTGCGGCAATGCACTCAATGGAGGATAGATCGTCCAACCGGCTGATGCAGGACCCGCTTCAACAAAAAGCGAGCAAATCATGATGACACTTGAAGTAAAGAATAACCAGTACGAAACCATATTGAGAAATCCTGACGCCATATCGCGCGCACCAATCTGCAGCGGAATCAATAAGTTACTGAACGTACCGCTTAATCCGGCAGTCAAAACAAAGAACACCATTATCGTTCCGTGAATCGTAACAAGTGCAAGGTAAACATCGTTGGTCATTACACCGTTGGGTGCCCATTTATCTCCCAATAAAACGTTGAATATTTTAAACGACTCTTCCGGCCACGCTAACTGCATCCGAAAAAGCATAGACATTCCAACTCCAATAACACCCATGATAATACCGGTGATCAGGTATTGCTTTGCGATCATTTTATGATCGATGCTAAAGATATATTTCGTAATAAAAGTATCTTTATGATGGTGTTCGTGATCGTGTCCGTCGTTGTGGTCGTGAGTGTGAGCTACTGCTGACATATAAGTTACTTTAAATTTCTTTTACAATTATTTTGTTGTTGCTGTTGCAGGTGCTCCTGTAGCGCCTTCTGTATTCACAGTTCTAGTTCCCGGGCTCTGAACGCCGGTTGAATCAGTTGATGCTCCTGTTGGCCCTTCATTTTGCGCAGCCGCTTCTTCTCTTGCCTGCTGAGCCTTTTCTGCGATCGTTGGTTGCTGTGCGAGCCAGGATTTAAAATCTTCAGGTGTATCGACAACCAATTTTATTTGCATGTTGTAATGCGATGCACCACAAATCTTGTTACACAAAAGCAAGTAATCAAAAGTATATGGGTCTAACGCGCTCTCACCTTTGGCAACCAGTTCATTGCTTTTCTTAGATCGGATATCGTTGATTTTTGCAACTTTTTCGATCATTTCAGGTAGCTCCCTCATTTCCTCGGTAGTCAAAATCGGAGTAAATGCAAATTGCGTCACCATACCCGGAACAACGTTCATCTGAGCGCGGAAATGCGGGAAATATGCTGAGTGCAATACGTCCTGGGAACGAAATTTAAACAATATCTTCTTTCCTTTTGGAAGATGAAGTTCTTGTGCCGTCCTGTCATCTTGTGCATTCGGATCGGCCAGATCAACACCCATTGTATTGATTCCCTCAATATATCGAACGTTAGCTTTTCCTAACACATTGTCATCTCCGGAATACCTGACCTCCCATGCAAACTGTTTAGCATATACTTCAACAATCATGACGTCTTCTTCGTCTTCATTTACGAACATGATGTTTGTCCACGCAAATAATCCGTAAAGAATCAGACCTGCCAATACAATTGCCGGAATTACCGACCATACAAATTCGAGTTTATCGTTATCGGCAAAGTACAATGCCTTGTTACCTTGCTTTCCGCGATATTTCCAGGAAAAGTAATACAACAAAACTTGTGTGATCGCCTGGACAATGAACAGCAATAACCAGGTGACATTCATCAACGTATCAATTTGCTCACCGTGTTCTGACGCTGAAGTCCCCAGAATCAAATGGCTCCATTTAAACAGGCCATAAATCGTGAAAATATATAGGAAAGCAAGATAACCGAACATCAAGTAGCCCTGCGTGTTGTTGTCCTTGTCGGAAGCAACCTGCGAGTTATTGATCTGTGCACCTACCTGGGTTAAGTCAAATATTTTAGCGAGCTGCCAAAGTGCAACAGCCAATAGGACTAAAATTACAATTACCAACAAACTTGTCATCTGTTACGTCTTTAAATATTAATAATGAAAATGTTTGCTTTCCTCAATGAACGGGTTCCTTTTTGGAAGTAACGGAGCTTTGGTAAGCGCCGAGAACACAACAAAAATGAACAATCCCAGGAAGAAAAGAACGGAACCGATTTCAGCAACTCCGATAAACCATTGCTCACCTACGGTTGCCGGCATAATCATGATAAAGAAATCAATATAATGTCCGACCAAAATTACAACTCCAGCCATTACAAGAATCCAAGTAATTCGCTTGAAGTCGGTGTTGATTAAAATAAGGATCGGGAATATGAAATTCATTACAATTGTCCCGAAGAACGGAAGGTTATAATGTTCGATACGTGTTACGAAATAGGTCACCTCTTCAGGGATATTTGCATACCATATCAGCATGAACTGTGCAAACCACAAGTAAGTCCAAAAGACGCTAAGACCAAATATGAACTTCGCTAAATCGTGTACGTGGCTTGTGTTGACATACTCCAGGTAACCTTTTGATTTTAAATATAAAGTTACCATCAGGATCACTGTGATTCCGCTTACGAAGAAGCTTGCGAATACGTACCAACCGAATAGCGTACTAAACCAGTGCGGATCAAGCGACATAATCCAATCCCAAGACATTATCGATTCTGAAACGATAAAGAATACAAGGAAGGCTGCCGACATTTTGAAGTTTCGTTTGTAGTATGAATCGTCCGTGGCATCATCCTGCGCAACATCATATCGAACAGTATACATTCGGTATAGATTCCATCCAATTAAGAAAATTGCGGCACGGATCAACCAAAACGGCACATTTAAGTATCCTGACTTATTTGCAACCAGCCTGTCGTAATTTTCATGTCCGACTTCAGTTATTCCTTCCGTCATCCATACAAATAAATGATTGACGTGGAATCCTGAAAGCAACAATAAAATGAAGAAAATGATTGAACCCGGCAATACATATGCGGTGATTCCCTGCATTACCCTGAACAATACCGGCGACCAGCCTGCCTGTGCAACGATTTGGATTGCATAAAATGCCAGCACACCCATAGTAATAAGCAGGAAGAAAATACATGCCACATAAAGTGCGGCCCATGGTTTATTTTGTAATTGGTGCAACACATGCTCTAAGTGTTCCTGATGTTCTGCATGAGCATCGGCGGCGGCATGTTGCGCATCTGCAGCAGTTTCAGCATGCGCTACAGGAAGCACTGCAGTAGTATCATTGGCAGAAGTTACAGCCAACTGAGTCGAATCGGCAGCGGCCGGAGTTCCCAATTGCTCGTTCATCCCTGCGGCTGTAGCATCGTGGACTCCTTCGGCTTCAGCTTGTACAGCACCTCCAGTTACGTGTTTTGCAGGATCATCAACTTTCGTGTCGTCCTTTATATCGTGATGCGGTTCAGCATGAGCGGCACCGTGGCCACCATGACTGTCTGCTGCCAGAATCGCTTCAACATCCTGAATTGTTTTCGGTGCAGTTAAAAAACCATATCCAATCCCAAGAATACCGACGACCATCAGGATAAGGGAGAAAGTTTTTAATTTACTTGAAAGTGTGTACATATCTATTACGATCAGTTTGTTCTACAATTATAATTCGCTTTTCAGTTTCATGACATACTCGGCAACCATCCATCTTTCGTGCGGGGTAAGCTGGTTTGCATACGATCCCATGGAATTCAATCCGTACGTTTCAACATGAAAAACGCTTCCTACAGTGATCACCCGGTCTTTGTAACTCGGAACTCCAAGAAATTTCTGCTGCGTGACCAGTTTACCCTGGCCGTCACCTTTTGTACCGTGACAGATTCCGCAATAGATATCATATAGGTTCTTCGCTTTTTCCATATCTACGGTGGCAGAATCGATCGCAGAAACAGTAATGTTCTTTGACTGGTCATAACCTTCAGTAGTATTAGGAAGTTCATATGGGACAAATCCTTGTTTTATGCTACCTACCGGAGGAACTTGCGCCGCTACGCCTCCACGGAAAGCATCAGACTCTGAATAGGTTTCGTAAGCAACCGATTCATACATGTTTGGCATGTACTGGTAATTTGGTTCAGCCGTGTTTTGACAAGACGAAACAAACATCGTAATACCGACTAAAAGTGCTATTTTATATACCCTTTTCATATCTGCTATTAATGCTTTTCAATTACTTTGACTTCGACCGCTCCCGTATTCTGAAAGAAGGAAACCAATTCTTCTTCGTTGTTGTTGATTGAAACTTCCATAAGGAAATGATCGTCTGTAGTTCTAATATCAGGGTTTTCCGCCTGTTTGAATGGCCACAATTTGCTTCTCATATAAAAGGTGATAACCATCAAGTGTGCTGCAAAAAATACCGTCATCTCGAACATTACCGGAACGAATGCAGGCATGTTCTGGATATAGCTGAAACTTGGCTTTCCACCAATGTCCTGCGGCCAATCCTGAATCATGATATAATCCATCATCCACGTCGCAACCGACAATCCGATGCAACCGTAAATGAAACTGCATATCGCTAGTCTTGTTGGAGCCAGACCCATGGCCTTATCGAGCCCGTGCACAGGGAAAGGCGTGAATATCTCCTCAATATGATGATGGGCTGCGCGAGTCTTGTGAACCGCATCCATCAATACATCATCGTCATTAAAAATGGCGTGTATAACTTTATTAGTGTTCATGATGTGAATTTTTATTTTCGTCCCTGCGTTTTTTATAGTATTCTCCTGAAGTTTTCAAAATAGTCTTGACCTCCGCCTGTGCAATTACTGGGAATGTCCTTGCATACAATAGGAACAACACGAAGAAGAATCCGATTGTACCGATAAAGATTCCAATATCGACAAATGTTGGTGAGAACATCGTCCACGAAGATGGAAGATAATCCCTGTGCAACGAGGTTACGATGATTACGAAACGCTCAAACCACATCCCGATGTTTACAACAATCGAAATCACGAAGGAGAACATAATGCTCGTACGCAGTTTCTTAAACCACATGAACTGCGGGGAAAATACGTTACAGATCATCATCGACCAATATGCCCACCAGTAAGGTCCGGTTGCACGGTTAAGGAATGCATATTGTTCATACTCGACGCCGGAATACCACGCCACAAAAAGCTCGGTGATATACGCAACACCAACGATAGATCCCGTGATCATGATTACGATATTCATCAATTCGATGTGCTGTATTGTGATGTATGCCTCAAGGTTCGACACTTTTCGCATAATGATCAAAAGTGTGTTTACCATCGCAAATCCCGAGAATACCGCACCGGCAACGAAGTATGGCGGGAAAATCGTGGTATGCCATCCAGGTATAACCGAAGTGGCAAAGTCAAATGATACGATTGTGTGTACTGATAGTACGAGTGGCGTTGCAAGACCTGCAAGTACCAACGACACTTCTTCGAAACGTTGCCAGTCTTTGGCACGTCCGCTCCATCCAAAGCTCAATATTGAATAGATTCTCTTTGTAAAAGGTGTGATTGCCCGGTCGCGAAGCATCGCAAAATCGGGAAGTAAGCCCGTCCACCAAAAGACTAATGAAACCGATAGATAGGTCGAGATTGCGAATACGTCCCAAAGTAGCGGTGAGTTGAAGTTGACCCATAATGATCCGAACTGATTCGGAATCGGAACTACCCAGTATGCCAGCCATGGACGTCCCATGTGGATGATCGGGAACAAACCTGCCTGAACCACCGAGAAAATCGTCATTGCTTCTGCAGATCGGTTAATCGCCATTCTCCATCGCTGACGGAATAATAAAAGTACCGCCGAGATAAGTGTACCGGCGTGACCGATACCAACCCACCACACGAAGTTGGTGATATCCCAAGCCCAACCGACTGTTTTATTTAAACCCCAAACCCCGATTCCGGTCGAAATTGTATAGATAATACATCCAACACCCCAAAGAAAGGCTGCTAATGCGATTGAAAATACAATCCACCATTGTTTGTTGGCCCTGCCTTCCACAGGCGCGGCTACATCTACTGTTACGTCGTGATAATTTTTATCACCTATAACTAAAGGTTTTCTAATGGGTGCTTCGTAGTGAGACGACATAATCCTTTATCTTGTTTCTTAATAATTTCTTTTAACTAGGTATTCCTTACTTTGACGTGGTAGTATACGTTTGGCTTAGTTCCGACATATTCCAACACATGGTACATACGGTCATCCTTAGCCAGCTTGGCAACGGTATCGCCTTCATTGTTCACATCGCCAAATTTGATGGATCCTGTAGAACATGCAGCCGAACATGCGGTTTCAAATTCATCTACCCTGACTTCCCTTCCTTCGCGTTTAGCCGTAAGGATGGTCAATTGCGTTTTCTGAATACAGAACGAACATTTTTCCATAACCCCACGTGAACGTACGTTTACATCTGGATTCAGAACCATGCGTCCCAAATCGTCGTTCATATGATAATCGAACTCGCTGTTTTTGTTGTAAAGGAACCAGTTGAATCGACGTACTTTATACGGACAGTTGTTTGCACAATATCTAGTTCCCACACAACGGTTGTATGCCATCTGGTTTTGTCCCTGGCGACCGTGCGATGTTGCTGCCACAGGGCAAACCGTCTCACATGGTGCATGGTTACAGTGCTGGCATAACATTGGCTGGAAAACAACTTGTGGATTATCGGAAGGATCTTCCATTTCGCCAAATCCTCCAAGTGATCCCTTCTCACCAAACAGGCCGTCGAATTCATCTTTTCGCTTGATATCTTCGGCGAAAGTATCTTCTGAAGAATAATACCTGTCAATTCGCAACCAGTGCATATCACGGCTTCTTCGAACCTCGCTTTTTCCAACAACAGGAACGTTATTCTCGGCATGGCATGCGATAACGCAGGCGCCACATCCTGTACATTGGTTCAAGTCGATCGACATGTTGAAGTGGTGTCCTACAGATCGGTCGAAACCTTCCCATAGATCTACTTTTACAGCCGGAGTTTCCTTGTGATCCAACGACACTACAGGAACCGGATTCCAAATTGCAGCATCTTTTGAATTGAATATTTCAAGTGTTGTTTCTTTAACAATATCGCCACGGCCCATAAGGGTTCTTTGTCCCTGAACGCAAGCGAACTCATGTACGCCAGGCGCTTTTTCGATGTTAGCTGCCTGAACGCTGTTGAAATTGTTATATAGTTTGTAAGCGTTTACACCTACTCTCATTTCTTCTTTCATTGCCGCCTGGCGACCATATCCCAGAGCAAGACCAATTGTTCCCACGGCCTGACCTGGCTGGATGATAACCGGTACGTTTTCCAATGTAATGTTGCCCACCTTTAGGTTGACATAGCTCCCGTTAAGTCCACCATTTGCAACAATCTCATTTTCTAGATCCAAAGATTTTGCATCAGTTTTTGAAACCGTTACATAGTTATCCCATGAAACTCGGGTGATGGGATCAGGAAATTCCTGAAGCCACGGGTTATTTGCCTGCTGTCCGTCGCCTAATCCTGTTGTAGTGTACAGATTAAGCTCCATTCCCGCCATTTTCTTTGATTGCGCCAAAGCACTTGCAGCACCGCCGAAATCAGCCGATCCACCGCCTGCAGATGCTGTAGCAGCGCCGACAAAAATTCCGTCGTGCAATATTTTATTCCAGCTTGCGCCTCCGGAAATACCCGAAGCAGTAGCTTTTAAGTAATCGTAGTAAGAACTGCTGTTGCCGTTCCACATCAACAATGCTTCCTGAAATTGCTTAGTATTGAAAAGCGGACGAATTGTAGGTTGCGTAAGACCATAGGTTCCTTTGGTAATCGTAACATCGCCCCATGATTCCAAGAAATGCGGAGCCGCTGCTGCGATTGTCGAAACAGAGGCGGTTTCATCCTCTTTCAACGAGAACGTCACCGATGTAGTGACCTTCTTAAGAGCAGCTTTGAATGCTTCTCCGTTTGGCAGCGTATAAACAGGATTCACGCCGCTCATAATAAGCGTATGAACACTTCCCGCGTTGATATCATTCAGAAGTTGTGCAACCTGAGCGTCCGATCCTTTTCGGATTTGACGTGTTCCCGAAGTTGAAAATGCTGCACTGCCCAAAGCCTGGTTGATCGCCAAAACCAGAAGTTGCGCGTTTTTGTCGTCGATACCTGAAACAAGTACACCCGCAGCACCCGCAGCTTTAAGTTGTTGTGCGGCTTTGGTGACTTCGGCATCGAATTTTTTATCAAGGTTCGATGAAGCACCTGAACCTGTAACTATATTGTAAATTTTAAGAAGCGCCTGTTTTTGGTCGGCAACCGACATTGGGATTCTTCGATCTGCAGCAGCACCCGAAAGCGTCATATTAGCTTCGAACTGGAAGTGACGCGACATTCTGCCTTGCTGTGGAACACGGCCTTGCGTATAACCAACATCATAACCACCTCCTTGCCAGTCACCAAGAAAATCGGCACCGACAGACACAATCAGAGAAGCTTTCGAAAAATCATAATCCACAAGAGCACGTTCTCCGTAAGCAGCTTCGAAAGCATCCAGAGCAGAAGAAGATGAAACAGCATCATATACAACGTGACGTGAGTTCGGATTTGCAGCGAGGAATTCGCCAATAAGTTTTTCTGTCGATGGACTCGCAAGCGTATTGGTAAGAATCACTACTTGTCCGCCTTTTGATCGTGCATCGGCAAGACTTGCACGAACTCTTGCATTCACATCTTCCCAGGTCGCGGTTTTTCCACCAATTTTTTGTTGTTTGAACCGCATGCTTTCGTAAAGCGACAACACAGATGCATGGACTCTTGCATTTGCAGCAAACTTCGCACCTTCGATTTTGTTTGTTTCAATTTTGATCGGACGGCCTTCACGGGTTTTTACCAAAACCTGGGCAAAGTCAAATCCGTCAAAAATAGTAGTCGCATAAAAATCTGCGATGCCCGGAATGATCTGCTCCGGTTGAACTACATAAGGTATTGATTTATGGACAGGACCTTCACACGCAGCCAAAGAAGCCGCCGCTGTGCTGAATCCAACGTACTTCAAAAAGTCACGACGAGTTGTCGAAGAAGATGAAAGTGAATCCTTATTACTTAAAAACTCATCAGTCGGAATAGCCTCAACAAATTCGTTATTCTTAAGCGCCTCAACAATAGAACTATTTTCGTTTAGTTCTTCAACACTTTTCCAGTATTTTTTGTTTGATGACATCGTATATAAATATTAGCTTCTTAAATAATTGATTAATAGTGGCATTTGCCGCATTCCAGACCGCCCATTTGAGCTGCAGTCAACTTTTCTACTCCGTACTTTTTAGACAATTCTTCGTGAATTCGGGTATAGTACTCGTTGCCTTCCATCTTTACATCTGTTGTTCTATGGCAGTCGACACACCAACCCATAGTGAGAGGCGCAAACTGCTTCATGTATTCATACTCCTGAACCGGACCGTGACACGTCTGGCATTCAATTCCGGCAACAGTTACGTGCTGCGAGTGATTGAAATAAGCGAAATCAGGCAGATTATGTATTCTTACCCATTTTACCGGCTTGGTTTTACCTGTATACGATTGTGTTGCCGGATCCCAACCTACGGCACTGTATAGTTTTTGAATCTCTCCATCGTAGAAAGCTTTGGAATGTTCGGCAGTTGCGGTGGTGTCGGAAACCTCAGAAATGTTTTTATGACAATTCATACATACGTTCAGCGAAGGAATTCCGGCTGTTTTGCTCACACGTGCAGAAGAGTGACAGAATTTACAGTCGATACCGTTGCTACCGGCGTGAATTCTGTGCGAGTAGTGAATTGGCTGAATTGGCTGATAATCTTTATCAACACCAACCTGCATAAGGTAGCCGTAGATGAAGTATCCACTTGCCAATATCAAAAATACCGATGTTACAAAAACCAGGAATTGATTTTGCGCGAATGCTTTCCAAATTGGCATGGTTGCAGGCTTAGCCTCAGGCTCGAGACCATTTGCTTTGGCAACTTTACTTAAAACGCGATTAACAAGAACCAGCATTATCACAAGAATCAGCATGACCACTATAAGTCCGCCAAGGATCAATTCGTTTGAAATGCCACCTTCAGCAGCGGCAGTTCCAGGAAGCTGTTGCGTTTGTGGCGGTGTAGCTTTCGGCTCCGACGTATAGGCCAGAATATTATCGATATCCTGATTGGACAACTGCGGGAATGCGGTCATCACCTGTTTGTTGTATTCTTCAAATATCTTTACAGCTTCAGGATCACCAGCCTTGATCATTGCCGAACTGTTGCGAATCCAGCTGTACATCCATTCACGATCATGCTTAGCCGCAATACCTCTCAGCGCCGGACCAGTCGATCTGCCGTCGAGTTTATGACATGCCGCACAATTGGAATTGAATAAGGCTTTACCAGCCACAGCGTCACCACCAGCTGCTGATGCAGCCGGAGCCGCTTCTTCGGTGGTTGCTTCCGGAGTTGCCGGTGTTTCTTGAGAAAACGATGATAAGGAAAAGCTCAGCATAAGCGCCAAACTGTAGCATAAAACCCTTGAAATCGAATTATGGTTACCCACTTTTTTCATATTATAAAATGATTATCGTCTAAAAAATGGTACGATTTTTACTGTAAATTTGGAGGGAGGAAAAATCAATACGTCGTTTAAAAACCTGCACAAAAATACGACTTAAGAACTATTCTCAAAATCTTAAAGTAACCATAAAGACCAATTTATACCTATTCTAAATAGCAAATTTGACTGCCCCAAAATATTAAATCCTACATTTACATTAAAATCACCGTATTATGAATAAATTAACAAAATTTTCAGCACAATTATGCTTAACGGCGACACTTTTTTTTGCGGTCGAAATGAAAGCGCAACAATCAACAGTTACATTAAGTCAGGATCCGGAATTTGAAAGGATGCTTAATGAAAAAAGACGCATAAATTCGTCGATAATGGTCGACGACCGATATAAGATCCAAATTTATAACGGCGACAGTGAATCGTCCAAAAAAGCGCTCAGCGATTTTAAACGTGAATTTTCTAACATGGACGGCACAATCGTTTTCAGTACGCCTGCGTATAAAGTCTGGGTTGGCAATTTCAAAACCCGTATCGAGGCTGAAAGGAATCTGGAGGAATTAAGGAAAAGGTATCCGACCGCATTACTAATCAAACCCAATAAATGATAATTCGAAATCGTCAACAAAAAAAAAGCTCCGTCAATTAGACGGAGCTTTTTGCATTTATCATTAAGTTTATTTCAACTTTTTCTTTACTGCAACTTCCTGGAACGCTTCAATAATGTCATTTTCTTCAATATCGTTGTAATTCTTGATTTGCATACCACAGTCATATCCTTTCGAAACTTCTTTCACATCGTCTTTGAATCGTTTCAAAGCGGCTAATTCACCTGTGAAAACCACCACACCTTCGCGGATGATCCTGATTTTCGAAGTTCTGTAAATCTTTCCGTCGGTTACCATACAACCTGCGATTGTTCCGACTTTAGATATTTTGAATATCTCACGGATTTCGGCAGTTCCGGTAATCTCCTCCTTCATCTCCGGCGACAACATTCCTTCCATCGCATCCCTTACATCGTCGATCGCATCATAGATGATCGAATAGTTACGGATGTCGATTTCTTCCTTATCGGCAAGTTGCCGTGCATTTCCTGCAGGACGGACGTTAAATCCGATGATGATCGCATCAGATGCCGAAGCAAGCATAACGTCGGTTTCGGTAATCGCACCAACACCTTTATGAATGATATTTATCTGAATTTCCTCTGTCGATAATTTCGAGAATGAATCGGATAATGCCTCGACCGAACCGTCAACGTCACCTTTAAGGATAATGTTGAGCTCTTTAAACTGGCCAAGCGCAATCCTTCTTCCGATTTCGGCAAGCGTGATGTGACGTTGCGTACGCACAGACTGCTCACGCATCAATTGTGTTCGTTTTGCGGCAATAGCCTTCGCTTCTCGTTCGTCCTCAAAAACGTTGAACTTGTCACCCGCTGTCGCAGCACCATCGAGACCAAGTACCGATACCGGAGTTGACGGACCTGCTTCTGTGACAACATTGCCGCGTTCGTCATGCATTGCCTTTACTTTACCGTGGTGTTTTCCGGCGAGCATGTAATCGCCCACTTTAAGCGTCCCATTCTGAACAAGGATTGTTGAAACATATCCTTTTCCTTTATCAAGATAGGCTTCTACCACGGTACCTGACGCCAGCTTGTTCGCATTCGATTTCAGGTCAAGCAATTCAGCTTCAAGCAATACTTTTTCAAGTAATTCCTTGACTCCGAGTCCAGTCTTCGCAGAAATGTCATGCGATTGTATTTTTCCGCCCCAATCTTCGACCAAGAGGTTCATCCCGGCAAGTCTTTCCTTGATTTTATCAGGATTTGCATTCGGTTTGTCGACTTTATTAATAGCGAAGATTATTGGCACATTAGCGGCCTGCGCGTGGCTGATGGCCTCTTTTGTCTGCGGCATGATGTCATCATCGGCAGCGATAACGATAATCGCAATATCGGTTACCTGGGCACCACGGGCACGCATAGCCGTAAATGCTTCGTGTCCAGGCGTATCAAGGAAGGCGATTTTCTGGCCGTTCTCGAGTTGGACACCATAAGCACCGATGTGCTGGGTAATTCCGCCCGATTCGCCCGCAATTACATTTTCTTCACGGATATAATCCAGAAGTGATGTCTTACCATGATCGACGTGACCCATTACGGTAACGATAGGGGCACGAGGTGACAAATCTTCTTCCTTATCTTCAACGACCTGAATAGACTCTTCAAGGTCGGTTGTAATAAATTCAACTTCATATCCAAATTCGTCGGCAACGATTGATAATGTTTCGGCATCGAGCCTTTGGTTCATCGTTACCATTATCCCGAGAGACATACAGGTTCCGATGACTTTCGTAATAGGCACATCCATCATAGTCGCAATCTCGCCAACTGTAACGAATTCGGTTACTTTGATGGTTTTGCTTCCTTCCTCGAGTGACCGTTGTTCGTCCTCGGTTTTTTGTCGGTGCGTATCTCGTTTGTCGCGTCGGTATTTCGCCGCTTTGGATTTTCCGCCTTTCCCTTGAAGTTTTTCAAGCGTTTCGCGGATTTGGTTTTTAACTTCCTCTTCAGTAGGTTCGACCTTTGCGACAATTGCCGGACGATTACCTTTTACAAAGCCCGGTTTAGAACCGCGGGCACCTGTATTTGGAGTTATTCGGTTCGGATTTGCACCTGGCGTTCCCGGTGGCCTTGTAGCACCGGGTTTCGCAATAATCCGCTTACGTTTGTTTTTATTTGCATTTGCACCGGCAGCACCGGCATTTGCGGCACCTGGTTTATTAGGTGTGATTTTTGGCTCTTCTTTTTTCTTTTTCGGTTTTTCGAATTGAGATAAATCGATTGTTTGTCCGGTAAGCGTCGCACCTGAAAGCTTTTTGTACTGAGTGGCAATCGCTTCGTCTTCTGGTGCCTTTTGAGTCTCGGTCTTGGCCGGTGCTTCCGGAGTCGCCGAAGGCTTTTCGGATGCTTTCGCCTCTATGGGAGCTGCTTCGGCCGGTTTTGTTTCAGTTTTCGGAGATTTCTTGGCTTCAAGGTCAATGGTTCCAACTTGCTTTGGCCCGGTAACTACAGCCTTGGCTTTGATAAGCTCCTGCTGTTTGGTACGTTCTTCATCTGCACGGCGTTTGTCTTCAATTTCTTTTTCCCTTTCTAGACGCAGTGCCTCTTTCTCTTTCCTTTTCTCTTCGCTGACTTCCTTTGAAGCCTCCTTATTTCCCCTATCGCCCGCAAATTGATTTTGTAGGATACCATATTCCTTATCGGAAATCTTGGCGTTTGGATTCGCATCAATAGCGATGCCCTTATCATTAAGATAATCCACTGCCCTTTCCAAAGAAATATTCAATTCCCTTAAAACCTTGTTTATTCTTATTACTCTCTCTTCAGACATAAAACCTTTTTAATATTACCTTTTTGTTGTGTTGTTGCAGTTGTTTTAGACCTAAATATTAGCTGTTGAATTCTTCCTTAAGGATTCGCATTACATCGAGAATGGTTTCTTCTTCAAGATCGGTTCTTCTAACCAAATCCTCGACATCTTGTTTTAGAATGCTTCTAGCGGTATCAAGCCCGATTTTAGCAAATTCCTCGATGACCCAACCTTCGATCTCATCGGAGAACTCGGTCAATTCAACATCATCCTCTTCTTCGGCAATATTGCCCTCACGGATAACATCCAATTCATAACCTGTCAACAGACCCGCAAGCTTGATGTTGTGCCCGCCGCGTCCGATCGCTTTTGAAACTTCTTCCAATTTAAGAAAAACCTCGGCACGTTTCTGCTCTTCATTTATTTTGATGGACGATACTTTCGCCGGACTCAATGCACGTGTTATATACAATTGTATGTTGCTCGTGTAATTGATAACGTCAATGTTTTCATTTCCTAATTCACGAACGATTCCGTGTATACGCGATCCTTTCATCCCGACGCAGGCACCCACAGGGTCAATGCGATCATCATAAGAGTCTACCGCTACTTTGGCTTTTTCTCCAGGGATACGAACAACGCTCTTCACCATAATCAATCCGTCGAAAACTTCCGGGATTTCCTGTTCGAACAATTTCTCTAGGAATTTTTCCGATGTACGTGACATTATAATTTGCGGCTTATTGCCTTTCAACTCAACACTTTCAATGATTCCGCGAACGTTATCGCCTTTGCGGAAAAAGTCGGACGGAATCTGTTTTTCCTTTGGCAACACGATTTCGTTTCCTTCATCATCTACCAAAATTACAACTCTTGGCCGAACGTGGTGTACTTCGGCAGTATAAATTTCGCCAATTAAATCTTTGAATTGCTTGTAAAGGTTGGTGTTGTCATGCTCATGAATCTTTGAAATAAGGTTCTGACGCAGTGCAAGGATTGCTCTTCTTCCAAGATCTACCAACTTTACTTCTTCGGAAACCTCTTCACCGATTTCAAAATCGGGTTCAATTTTTCGAGCTTCGGTCAGCGTAATTTCTTCATTTTCCAGATCAAGGTCATCATCGGCAACAATTACGCGCCTTCTCCATATCTCCATATCGCCTTTATCGGGATTGATGATGATATCAAAATTATCATCCGATCCGAATTTCTTTTTCAACGCGTTTCTGAATACATCTTCCAATATCGCCATAAGCGTTACTCGATCAATAAGTTTATCGTCTTTAAACTCTGAAAACGAATCGATTAATGCTAAATTTTCCATGCCAACTCTAATTAAATGTTACTGTAACAATTGCTTCTTTTATGTCCCCATACGGGATTTCCTGTTTTTTTTGAACAGTTTCCTTTCCTTTTCCAATCTTTTTAGGCTCGCGTGCTTCCCACTCAAGAACGATGAACTCATCATTCGCCTCGGTCAATTTCGCTTCTATCGTCTCGTTTGCAAGCTTAACTATAAGCGTACGGCCAACATTATTTTTATATTGTCGCTTTAATTTTAATGGTGAGAGTCCGCCCGATGCCACCTCTAGTGAAAAATCCTGTTCTTCGCGGTCAAGGTTATGCTCAATGGCGCGGCTGACGTCGATGCAGTCTTGTAGTGTTACGCCATTATCGCCATCAAGCGTAACGATAATTTTAAACGCATCGGTTATTGTCAGGTCGATTAAAAAAATCGACGGCTTCTCTTCAAGCGCTTTTTCCAACAATTCGATTACTTTATCCCTGAATGCCATAATTTTATAAAAAGAGGGGACAATTTGTCCCCTCATTATTTAGATTTTAATAAATAACGCTGCAAATATAGTGAAATTTTTGTAAATCAAAAATCATTGTCATCTGTTAAAAAAATGTTTACCTTAGTTGTCTCAAAAACCAAATAATTCTTACACTTTCCATTATGAAACGAATACTTGTCCCCACCGATTTTTCCGAACACGCCGAATACGCACTAAAGGTTGCAGCGCAAATCGCGCGATCCAACGACAGCGAAATCATATTGTTGCACATGCTGGAACTTCCTGGGCAGGGAAGCGATGCATTGGGTTCCGGAAGCGACATACCTGAAATCATGTTTTTCAAAAATCGCGCGATCAGCAAGCTCGAGGAACTTATGGATGCAGAGTATCTTAAAGGCATTGCTGTTTCTCAAGTTATCCAGTTTGAAAAAGCTTTTGAGGGAATTCTGGGAATCAGCCGCAAAAACAATGTCGATTTCGTGGTTATGGGCTCTCATGGCGCCAGTGGTTTCCGTGAGATGTTTATCGGATCGAACACAGAAAAGGTTGTCAGGTCATCAGATGTGCCGGTTTTGGTGATCAAGAACGAGATTCCGCAATTCAATGCCGATAATTTCGTCTTCGCATCAGACTTTTCGCAGGAAATCAAAAAACCGTTTAAGAAACTGATTGAATTCGCGTCATTTTTCAATTCAAAACTTCATTTGGTAATGATAAACACGCCGAATACTTTTAAATCTACGCATGTTGCCGAAAAAATCATGGCCGACTTCATGATGGATGCAAATTACAGCAACTACTCCTTACATATATACAACGATGTAAATGTCGAAAAAGGAATATTAAACTTTGCGAATACGGTGCAGGCAGACCTAATTGGAATGTGTACGCACGGGCGGACAGGATTTGCGCACTTCTTTAATGGAAGCATTAGCGAAGATCTGGTAAACCACGCAGTGCGGCCGGTAATTACGTTTAAGATATAAACACAATAATGTAAAATTAAAAAAGCCTCCGATGGAGGCTTTTTTGTTGGTCTACTAGGACTCGAACCTAGAAAGGCTGCACCAAAAACAGCTGTGTTACCATTACACCATAGACCAATGCGGTAATGCGAGTGCAAATTTAAGACAAAAATAATCCCACACAAATTTTTCGTGTAAAAAAATCGCAGAAATATCTATTGCATTATAGCTCATTCAAATACAATCAATTGCAAAATCAGAAGTATTTAATTCACGCACAACCGCTCTAGAATTTTTTGTTAATGGACCGTGCAGTACACAAAAAAACATTTCCTTTGTATGGCAAACAATAAAAATAAATCCCACGCAGAAATATGGTGACATTTAATTTTAATAAATGGAATACAATTTTAGGATGGCTCGCATTTACGGTCGCACTTGTAACTTATACGATGACAGTCGAACCAACCGTAAGTTTTTGGGATTGCGGGGAATATATTGCAACGGCAGCTAAACTTCAGGTGGGCCACCCTCCAGGCGCACCACTTTACCAAATGATAGGCGCGTTCTTCGCAATGTTTGCCCCAGACGCATCAAAAGTTGCATTGATGGTCAATATGATGTCGGTTTTCTCAAGTGCATTCACAATTCTGTTCATGTATTGGTCTTCGACAATTCTACTTCGAAAGATAGTGGGTAAATTTTCCGAAAGAAACCACAGCAACGACCTTATGATTTTAGGAAGTGTTTTTGTAGGCTCAATGGCTTTTACATTTTCCGACAGTTTTTGGTTCAATGCAGTGGAAGCTGAAGTTTATGCGATGGCAACGCTTTTTATCGCACTACTTTTTTGGCTTGGGCTTCGATGGGAACAGGACATGGATACGCCACGTGGCAATAAATGGCTATTGATCATAAGCCTTGTCGTGGGGCTTTCGTTTGGCGTTCACTTTATGGCCCTGCTAACGATTCCGGCCATCGGATTCCTGTATTATTTCAAACATTATAAAACGATAACGATCAAAAATTTCATAATTGCGAACATTGTAGTGGTTTCGGTGCTGCTGTTCATCTTCAAGCTCTTATTGCCATGGACACTTGCATTCTTTGGGAAACTTGAAATTTTTATGGTGAACAACATCGGACTGCCGTTTAATTCCGGAACAATTTTCGCATTCTTGTTAATGGTTGCATTTTTCTATTTCGGATTGAATTACACGCGCAAAAAAATGCTGCCGCAATACAATACGTTACTGCTTTGCATCCTATTTATATTTGTAGGGTTCTCGACCTGGATGATGCTTCCGATACGTGCAAACGCCAATGTCGTAATCAACGAAAACAAACCGTCGGATGCCGCCGAAGTCCTTGCGTATTATAACCGTGAACAATATGGTGTAAACCCGCTGTTTTATGGCACACAATATACTGAAATGTTTGCCGGACTCGACGATGATGATCCGTATCGCGACAAAAAACCAAATTACGAACGCGATTATAAGCTTGGGAAATATGTAATCACGAATAATTACAAAAACGCAGAGCAAAACAGCGATGATTATCATAAGGCAATCCTTCCGCGAATGTGGAGCACGGACCACGCAGAGAATTACATGAATTTCACCGATGTTGTCGAGTTTCAAATCGATCCCGATTATGCGCACGAACAGGAACTTGTAAGCCTTGTGGGCGAATTCAGGAATGCGTATGCAGCGGGACAAATCGACAACGATGGCTACATCGCATTCCTCAAAGCATACGGACAATATCTGATAATCGAAAAACCGTCTATGATCGACAATCTGAAATTCATGTTTGAGTACCAGTTTGGATACATGTACTGGCGCTACTTAATGTGGAATTTCACCGGACGGCAAAACGACATTCAGGGAAAATATGACAATCTTGATGGAAATTGGCTCAGCGGCGTAAAATTTATTGACGAGATGCACGTGGGCCCGCAGGATAACCTCCCTGCCGACGTTAAAAACAACAAGGGCCGAAACCTGTACTATTTTCTGCCTTTCATACTCGGAATCATTGGCCTGGTTTTTCATGCCAACAAAGATCTGAAAAGCTTTTATGTCCTTCTGGTGCTGTTTCTTTTTACCGGTCTCGCGATGAAGGTCTACCTCAACGAACGGCCTTTTGAACCGCGTGAAAGGGATTATGTAATGGTTGGATCCTTTTATGTTTTCGCGATATGGATTGGCATCGGGGTATATGCAATATATGATTATGTAAAAAAATGGATTCAGCCGATAATTGCCGGTCCAATCGTATTTGCCGCTACATTATTAGCCGCACCGGTATTGATGGCATCCCAAAATTGGGACGATCATGACCGATCAGAAAAATACACTGCCCTGGCGATGGCAAAAGCCTATCTGAATTCGTGCGAACCCAATGCCATACTTTATACGATTGGCGATAACGATACGTTCCCACTTTGGTATGCCCAGGAAATTGAACACATACGCACCGATGTTCGGATTGTGAATACGAGCCTGTTCAATACCGATTGGTATATCGATCAGATGAAAGCCAAGGCGTATGAATCAGAGCCGTTGCCAATTTCGTTTACCCACGAACAATATGTTGGCGATAAGCTCGACTATTCAATCCATAGGTCGCTAACGGAAACGCGCTGGGATATCAAGGACTTCATCAACTTTATCTCGAGCAATGATCCACGAACAATCATAGAATGGGAAAACGGGCAGAAAATCCATTTCTATCCAACCAATAAAATCAGGATTCCGGTCGACAAAAATGCAATCATCGCAAACAAAGTGGTGTCGCCGCAGTACTATGATTCGATCGTTTCGCATATCGACATCGATATAAAAGGACAGGCGTTATACAAAAACCGGTTGATGATGCTCGATATCATCGCAAACAATAATTGGAAACGGCCAATTTATTTCTCGGCCGGAAGTTTCGGCGACGATGATTATTTGTGGATGAAAGACTACCTTCAACTTGACGGAATGCTGTATAAGCTTGTGCCGATCCGTACGCCGCTTGACAAAGCACCAAGTCCACTTGACATGGGGATGATCGATTCAGAGAAGATGTACGATATCGTCATGAAATGGGATTGGGGCAACAGCGAAAGCCCCGATATCTATCACGACCCTGAGACCCGCAAAAACTCAATTTCATATCGGACAAATCTTGCGCGTTTGATGGAACAGCTTATAAACGAAGGCAAAATCGACAAAGCTAAAAACATCATCAACCTTGCAATGGCAAAAATGCCGGTCGATTATTTTGGTTACTACACCTTGCTTGAACCATTTGCCGCAGGTTATTATGAAGTTGGCGAAAAAGCGAAAGCCCGGGCCTTACTGGAAAAACTCGTCGTGAAATACCGCGAAAACCTTGATTATTATAAAACCTTCAAGCCGTCTCAGCAAAACAACATAGCAGTCGAGATTGTCACCGACATTGAGCGATACAGAGGATTGCTTCATGTAATGGAAGACCGCGGCGATACTGAGTTTTATAACAAACACAAAGCGACTTTCAACAGCTATGTGAAAATATTTGGCCGATTTGAACGCGATATCGAATAGACTATTACTAATTAAATGCAGCCAAAAGCTGCATTTTTTTCTTTAACTAAAATGAGCTTTTGGGTTAAAACCAACCGAATCGTAAAGTTTCTTCTTCCGAAACTGGTCTGGGATATACCAACTTCAGACAAGACCGTCTATCTTACATTCGACGATGGGCCTATACCTGAAATCACGGAATGGACGCTTTCTCAACTGGAGCAATTTGGCGCAAAAGCTACATTTTTCTGCATTGGTAACAATGTGGTCCAAAATCCTGAGGTTTACAGTAAGGTTATCGAAGCTGGACATTCAATTGGCAACCATACATTTAGTCACATCAACGGATGGAAAACAAATGCCGACACCTATTTAGCAAATGTTTCCGAATGCGAAAAAGTCATCTCGTCCGAAAATCGGCACAAATTGTTTCGGCCACCTTACGGAAAGATATCACTCCCGCAAACAAGAAAACTGCGTAAACTGGGTTACCGGATCATAATGTGGGATATTATCAGCTTCGATTTTGACCAGAAAATCCCAGCTGAAAAATGTTTACGGAATGTATTGGATAATATTGCGCCTGGAAGCATAATCGTATTTCACGATAGTATAAAGGCGTCTGAAAATTTGAAATTTGCACTGCCGCCGACTTTGCGGTACCTTAAAGAAAATGGTTATAATTGTGCGGCGATTACTAAAGCTGCTCTTGAACGAGGCCGATAATTGTATTTGCGTCAAGTTCACCCGACTGGCGCCATATCATTTGTCCGCCTTTATAGATCATCAGCGTAGGAAGACCTTTAATTCGCAATGCGTCGGCCAACTCCTGATTTTTATCGACATCAATCTTAATGACTTTAGCCTTGTCGCCCAGCGCAGCAGCCACATCGCGTATCACCGGATGCATAGAAACCGACTGCTCGTTCCACTCTGTATAGAAGTCTATAAGAACCGGAACAGGCGCGTTAATAAGTTCTCCAAATTTTGACATAATCTGTAAAATTTAAACTTTGTTGTGCAAATATAGCGTTTTTAACATATTACGCATTTTTTTGCGTTTTTTTTAATGTGATGACTGTAATTTCAGGCCAAATACCCACACGGCCAGGAAATGCGTGAAATCCGAAACCCCTGTTTACGTAAACGTACCTCCCGAAATTCTCGTATAAGCCCGCCCATTGTTTGTAGATATATTTCGCCGGACTCCATTTGATAAAACCTGGAATCTCGATCCCAAACTGCATTCCGTGCGTGTGTCCGGCAAGCGTCAAATGGAAATTCCTCGGATGGTTCTGAACCTCGTGTTCCCAATGCGACGGATCGTGCGTCAGCAAAATCTTGAAGTCGTCTTTTGTCAATCCGTGCGATGCCTTATTTAGATCGCCCGCCTGTTTAAACCTGAATCCCCAGTTTTCGACACCTACAATTTTGATGCTGTCGCTGCCATTGGCAATCTCTACATTTTCGTTCAGCAGCAATTTGAAATCTATCTGTTTGTGCAAATCTTTAATCGCTTCAAAATTTGCCTTTTTATGACGCGGCGATTCCCATGAAGTGTATTCGCCATAATCATGGTTACCTAAAACGGAAAACTTTCCGAATCGTGGTTCATGCAGTTTTTGAAATGTTGAAATCCAAGGATGCATTTCGGTTGCATGCGTATTTACAATATCGCCGGTAAATAAAATTAGATCTGAATTTTGTTCATTTATCAAATCCACCGCATATTCAATTTTATCAGCATTGTCAAAGCTTCCACAATGCAGATCTGAAAAATGGGTAAGCTTTAAACCATCGAAAGCGTCGGGCAGATCGGGGAAAAATACCGTCTGTCGGATCACTTTAAAATTGTATTTCCCTTTTGTTATTCCGTACAGCATCGATAAGAACGGAACTGCTGCGAGTCCGATTGCGACAGTACTGACGAATTTACGGCGTTCCGGGAAAAAGTCGGTGCGTGTCGAGTTTCCTGAAATTTTTCGGATCAGTCCGTCGAATAACCGGTAGATATCTTCAAGTACCATTACGAGTGTCGCAAACAGTTTCGGAAGAAAGAAAATCAGCATCAAGCCAATTGTGAACTGCATCATCCGCGTTTGTCCGTTCGACCGGTCAAAGTTGGCAAACTGATAAATGATAAAAGCAATGATTGCAACCGAGATCAGTTGGTATCCAATAAGAATCCAGCGTGTCTTTATGATTGTCTTGAATGCTTGGAATGTATAGACCTCAACGAGTAACGCGATAAGAAGTAAAATTAACCAACGAAACATATAGGAGTTTTATGGTTCAAATGTAATTTCTTGTGGCCACAAAACTTCTGCCATAAAGTAATATTTAACATTTATGCGCCAATGCTGACGCAATATCAAAATGTAATTCGGATTGCGTATTTTTACAGCTTAATTTTTGTTTATGTCAGCTCAAAAAAGACTTTTCCTCCTCGACGCCTACGCCTTAATCTTCAGAGGCTATTATGCCTTTATCAAAAACCCGAGAATCAACTCAAAAGGCATGGACACCTCGGCCATCATGGGTTTTATGAATTCGTTGCTGGATGTGATCAAACGGGAAAAGCCCGACCATCTAGCCGTCGCGTTCGATAAGGATGGAAGCCATGTGCGTACCGAAATGTTCGCCGAATACAAGTCCAATCGAAGTGCAACACCCGAGGCCATTACATTGGCGATACCCTATATTCACGATTTACTGAACGCTATGCATATTCCGATTATTGAATCGGTTGGATGTGAGGCCGACGACCTTATCGGGACCATTGCAAAACAGGCTGAAAAAGAAGGTTATCAGGTATTCATGGTGACACCCGACAAAGATTTTGCGCAATTGGTATCGGAAAACATTTTTATTTACAAGCCTGCACGCATGGGCAACGGAATCGAAATCTGGGGTGTGCCTGAAGTACTTGAACGGTTTGAAATTGAACGGCCGGAACAGGTTATCGATTTTCTTGGGATGATGGGCGATGCAGTCGATAATATACCAGGATTGCCCGGCGTGGGCGAAGTCACCGCGAAAAAACTTTTGAAGGAATTCGGTTCTATGGAGAACCTTCTCGAGAACACACATTTGCTGAAAGGCAAAATGAAGGAGCGAATCGAAGAAAACAAGGAACTCGGACTCCTGTCAAAGAAACTCGCGACAATAATCTGCGATTGCGATGTGAAGTTCAACGAATCCGATTACGAACTCACAAAGCCGGATGCCGAAAAGGTCGAAGCATTGTTTCAGGAGCTAGAATTCCGCCGTATGGCCGAGCAGTTCAACAGCCTTTTCTATTCGCCTAAAACCGAATATACCAATATCGAAACACAGGGACTTGCACCCACGCAGACAATCGTAAAAAACGAACAATTCGATTTGTTTTCAGATAATGCTGCCGATGGCGGTGAACGAATAACAACCGGTAGTTATAAAACGATCGAAAATACCGAACACTTCTACCAGACGGTCGCCGGCGATTTTGCTATTAAACTGCTGATGCAAAACCTGATGAAACAATCATCAGTCAGTTTTGACATCGAAACCACCAGCCTTGATCCGATTTATGCTGAAATCGTTGGAGTGTCATTTTCGTGGGAAACTGGCAAAGGATTTTATGTACCGCTACCTGACAACCAAGAGGAAGCCCAGGCTATCATCGACAAGTTCCGACCCTTTTTTGAGGCCGAACATATTGAGAAAGTCGGCCATAACCTCAAGTACGATTTAAAGGTACTTTATAATTATGGTATTGCCGTACACGGAAATTTGTTCGATACGATGCTCGCGCATTACCTGATAAATCCCGATATGCGCCATAATATGGATGTATTGTCGGAGACCTATCTAAAATACTCTCCAAAAACCGCTGAATCATTATTAGGTAAAAAAGGCAAAGGCCAGAAAACGATTCGCGAAATTCCGATTGATGATGTAAAGGAATTCGCGGTTGAAGACGCCGACGTCACGATGCAGCTCATGCAACATTTTGCGCCCGTTTTGGAGAAGACCGAAACGCGAAAACTATTCGACGATATCGAAATTCCTTTATTACATGTGCTGGCCGACATGGAAACCGAAGGCGTAAAACTCGACGTTAGCTTTTTGGAATCATTATCGCAGGAACTCACAAATGATATAAAAATCCTTGAGGAGAAAATCTACGAGGCCGCAGGAGAAAAGTTCAATATCGCATCACCAAAACAACTGGGCGATATTTTGTTTGATAAACTGAAGATTGGTGGCGTAAAACAGAAAAAAACCAAAACCGGGCAATATGCAACGGGCGAAGATATTCTGTCCTATCTGGCGCTTTCGAGTCCGTTTGTACAGGAAATCCTGGATTGGCGGCAGCTGGTAAAACTCCAGAATACGTATGTAACCGCGCTGCCGTTGCAGGTTTGTCAAAAAACAGGACGCGTCCACACCGATTACATGCAGGCGGTTGCGGCAACAGGCCGACTGAGTTCAAACAATCCGAACCTTCAAAACATCCCGATTCGCACCGAGCGCGGACGTCAGATCAGAAAAGCATTTGTGGCGAGAGATGAAAATCACACACTACTATCGGCCGATTATTCGCAGATCGAACTTCGGATTATTGCGGCATTGAGCGGTGAGGAAAATATGATCAAATCATTCCGCAATAACGAAGACATTCACAAATCGACAGCCGCACAGGTTTTCGGCGTACCTCTTAACGAAGTGACGCGCGAACAAAGAAGCCATGCCAAAACGGTCAATTTTGGGATCATATATGGTGTTTCCGCATTCGGTTTGAGCAACCAGACCAATCTGACCCGAAGCGAAAGCGCCGAATTGATCGAAGCATATTATAAAACATATCCACGTTTGAAGGCTTACATACAGGAGCAAATTCAGATTGCGAGAGAAAATGGTTTTGTGCAAACTGTCTCCGGCCGTAGACGTTATTTAAAGGACATCAATTCACAAAATGCAATGGTTCGGGGCGGTGCTGAAAGAAATGCCGTAAACGCTCCGATTCAAGGAAGCGCTGCCGATATCATCAAGATTGCCATGATAAATATCCACCGAAAATTAAAATCGGAGAATTGGAAAAGCAGGATGTTGCTTCAGGTACATGATGAACTTGTGTTTGACGTGCATAATGACGAACTCGAAAAAATCCAGCCAATGATCCGGCACGAAATGGAGAATGCGTTTTTGCTCGACGTCCCACTTGAAGTGGATATGGGCGTTGGCAAAGATTGGCTTGAAGCACATTAATATTAACCAATACCATTAATAATTATGAAACGAATTTTATTAACGATTGCAGTTTCCTCGCTACTGATGCTGTCCTGCAAAAAAGAGGAAACAAAGACCGTCACAACCGATGTCGAAACCGACACAATCGCGCCGGCTGAAGAAAAAACAACTGCCGCACCGATGGATTCGGCAGCAATGGCAAAAGCATGGGAAAATTATATGACACCGGGGGAACCGCACAAATTTTTTGCGAAAGATGCCGGGACATGGGACGAAGAAGCCACCATGTACATGAGTGCGAACGATCCGAATCCACAAAAGTGGAAAATGACCGCGTTCACCAAAATGATTTTGGGTGGAAGATACCAGGAATCGCGTCATACCGGAAATGTGATGGGACAACCGTTTGAGGGCGTATCGGTAATGGGATATGACAATGCTTCAAATAAAATCGTCTCGACGTGGTACGACAATTTTGGAACGGGAATAATGTACTTAACAGGAGAATATAACCCGAATTCCGATACTGTTGAACTTCGCGGCAAAATGACAGATCCGTTGACGGGCAACGAAAAACCATATCGTGAGTTATTCAAAATTATCGATAATGATACCCGTAGGATCGAAATGTATGATGTTGATGCGAATGGTATCGAATACAAGTCGATGGAAATCACGATGACGCGCAAAAAATAAAAGTTACCATGGTGGCGGAATTCAGATAGTCACGAATTCACAAATTAAATTTATTCGTGAATTCGTGGCTCTACTTTTTTTAGCCGACATAGAAAATTAGTTAAGAACTATCTTTTTCCAAGTTGTGGCATTGTCATTTTAATGAATTGTGATAGTGCAATCAAGACGTATAATCGCCGTATTATTACGCATCGAAAATCCCCTAAAATAATATTTTCCAAGCATTTGTATTTAAAAGAATTAATTGTACTTTTGCAACCCCTTTATTGGGGACGGAATGTTTAATTAAAATAATATTATGGACGCATTAAGCTACAAGACACAATCAGCAAGCAAAGCCACTGTTACAAAAGAGTGGATCGTTGTTGATGCCGAAGGTCATAACTTAGGACGTCTTGCTTCAAAGGTCGCAATGATCCTTAGAGGTAAGTACAAGCCAAGTTATACACCACACGTCGACTGCGGAGATAACGTAATTGTTATCAACTCAGAAAAAATCAACCTTACAGGTAACAAAATGGACGACAAGATCTACATGCGTCACACTGGCTACCCTGGAGGGCAAAGAACTTTAACCGCTAAAGTACTGCAGTCGAAAAACCCTGCAACATTGGTGGAAAAAGCTGTAAAAGGTATGTTGCCTAAGAACAAATTGGGCGCGGAACTTTTCAGAAATCTAAATGTTGTAGTAGGTTCAGAGCACAAACAAGAAGCTCAGAAACCTAAAACCGTTAATCTAAACGATCTTAAGTAAATGGCAACAATTCACAAAATCGGCAGACGTAAAACTGCTGTTGCCCGTGTTTATGTTTCAGAAGGAACAGGAAAAATCACGGTAAACAAAAAAGAATTCGCAACTTACTTCCCAACAGCTACGCTACAGTACAAAGTGATGCAGCCTCTTTCAATGACAGAGAACGCTTCGAACTTTGACGTTAAGGTAAATGTTTATGGAGGTGGTTCAACTGGTCAGGCTGAGGCTGTTCGTATGGCACTTTCACGCGCAATGTGTGAGGTAGATGCTGAGAACCGATCAATCCTGAAACCAGAAGGATTATTAACAAGAGACCCAAGAATGGTTGAACGTAAAAAATTCGGTCAGAAGAAAGCTCGTAAGAGATTCCAATTCTCGAAACGTTAATATTATCCGTCTTTTCCACTACGGAAAAGACATCGTTCATTATTTATTAAAACAATGTTGGTGTATCCTGTCGAGGCAGGAAATTAGTTTAGCATCTAAATGAAGCCGAAAAAGCTGACAGCTGACAGCTGATTAGCTAACAGCTCGGAACATTGCTAATTCAACAGAAAGTAAACTATTACAAAATGGCAAACAAAGTAGACGTTAAAGAATTACTGGAAGCCGGAGTTCACTTCGGACACATGACCAGAAAGTGGGATCCGAACATGGCTCCTTACATATACATGGAGCGTAATGGAATCCACATTATCAACCTGTATAAAACAGCTGCAAAAATCGAAGAGGCGGCCGATGCAATGCAAAAAATCGCAGCATCAGGACGTAAAATCCTTTTCGTAGCAACAAAAAAACAAGCAAAAGACATCGTAGCCGAAAAAGCTAAAGCCGCAAACATGCCGTACATCACTGAAAGATGGCCAGGCGGAATGCTGACTAACTTCGTGACTATCCGTAAAGCTGTTAAGAAAATGGCTTCTATCGATAAGATGAAGAAAGACGGTACTTTCATGACCCTTTCCAAGAAAGAGCGTCTTCAGGTTGATCGTCTTCGTGCTAAACTTGAAAAAAACTTAGGTTCTATCGCCGACATGTCCCGCCTTCCTGCTGCACTTTTCGTAGTGGATATCAAAGCGGAACACATCGCAATAAAAGAAGCTCAGAAATTAAACATTCCGGTTTTCGCAATGGTAGATACCAACTCTGACCCACGTCAGGTTGACTATGTTATCCCTGCAAATGATGATGCTTCCAAATCAATCGACAAAATTTTATCATTAGTTACTGCTGCCGTTATCGACGGACTTGCTAACCGTACTTCCGACAAAGAAGACGGTGGCACGGCAGATGCAACTGAGGAGACTGCTCCTATAGCAGAAGCTACGCAAACTGAAACTGCTTCGGCAGAAGAAGTCGTAACTCCTGAAGCTAAGACTGAAGAATAAATAAATTAAGTTCCAATTTCCAAATTCCAAAATCCAATAAGCAGCCGAAGGTTACTTTATAAATTGGAATTTGGAATTTGGCTTTTGGAATTTTTTATTTCTACAATTTATAATATTAAACGATAATAATTATGGCAACAATTACTGCTGCAGACGTAAATAAATTAAGAACTATCACAGGTGCAGGTATGATGGACTGCAAAAAAGCGTTGGTCGAGGCCGATGGCGATTTTGATCTGGCAATCGAAAACCTGCGTAAAAAAGGACAAAAAGTAGCCGCTAACCGTTCCGACCGTGAGTCGACCGAAGGTGCTGCCGTTGCTGTCGTGAACGCCGACAAAACTGAAGGCATCGCAATGACGCTAAACTGCGAAACAGATTTCGTTGGTAAAAACGAAGGTTTCGTAAAACTTGCGAATGAATTGGCAAACCAGGCGTTGAATTACAATACAAAAGAAGAATTCCTTGCATCTGATTTCAATGGAATCACTGTTTCTGAAAAACTGATCGAGCAAACAGGCGTTATCGGTGAGAAAATCGAAATCGCGTCATTCGAGAAATTAAGCGGTGCTTTCATCGGATCTTATGTCCACTCCGGAAAAATCGCTGTTCTTGTGGCACTTTCCGCAAATGTTGACGGTGCTGAAGAAGCTGCCAAAAACGTTGCGATGCAGGCTGCTGCAATGAACCCGATCGCACTTGACGAAAGTGGTGTTGATGCCGATACAATCGCGAAAGAAATCGAAATTGCTAAAGACATGCTACGCCAGGAAGGAAAACCTGAAGCAATGATCGAAAACATTGCAAAAGGTAAATTGGGACGTTTCTTCAAAGACAACACCCTTATCAACCAGGATTACATCAAAGATTCGTCAATGAGCGTATCAAAATACCTTCAATCAGTTGACGGAAATCTAACAGTTACAGGTTTCAAACGTGTGGCTCTGGGATAATTCTTACTGACATTCATACAAAACCCAATCTTAACCGGTTGGGTTTTTTTATATAAGTGTTGGGTAATATGTGATAATATCTTAGAATTTACGGTTTTCCCGTAATGTTCCGCTTGTTTTCATCTTTAGATTGCGGCCAACTAAAATCAAACAAATGAAAAAAACATTTTTAAGGCCACACATTAAATTCTTACTCATTATTGTCATAGCGGCGTTGATGTTAAATGGATGCGAAAAAGATGATGGGCACTCACACAATCACAAAAAAGCTTCATTAAACGTGAAGCGGCAAAGTTTTGACGACCTGATGCAAACCGAAAACTTTCGAAATGCATTTGAGAAAATCCCTAAGTCTAAACATACTTCTATGACACACGCGCGAACTGTTATGGAAGACCAATATGGCTTTACGATTTCTGATGTACCTGCAAAAGTTATTGAAAGCGACAGCGCAATTTCATATACTTTGTTGATATTACGCGACACAACAACTACGTCCAATTTGGAAAATCTTGTTATTAATTATAACAAGTTTAGCAATGTCACGGATGCCCTAATTTTAAATTATGATTTATAATCTCCGATTATATACACTCGTCATGATTCTCATAAGTTTTCGGCACAAGTTTCAATAACACCGATTATCTATAATACCTCCGAAAGCAATCAACACTCCAAAAACACTACTGTTTGTATTAGACTTTCCTACATGTTATGCGATTACGGCGGAACGACCCATGATGCAGGACCGAATTGTGGCAATACTTACATGCAAACAGAAACTGTTTGCACAAGTGGCGGGGACGGGGGCACAGGAGGGGGTGACTCGGGAGGAGGCCCTGGTAATCCAGGCGGAGAACCGGGGGTCGGAAGCGGCGGTGGCGGTAGCAGCGGTGGTGGTAGCGGAGGCGGATCTGGCGGCGATGACTCCGGAAATAATCCAGGTGGCCCTGAAGCCCCGCCAATTATTACGTCGCCAGTTGTCGATGATTCCACATCAAATGAACAGCATTGTATAAAATTAAAAGCATTATCTCAAAACCCATCAATCGGTAACGCAATTACTGCAATGGCGCCAAAAATAAATCTTCCCGACGAGCATGGGTACAAATTTACTAAAAATGGAGTAGCGCTAGGTGCATTGTCATTACCACAAGGCGATAATAATTCAATTAATGTCCCTACCGGTGGCATTGTATTTGGTGCCATACATTCGCATCCAAATAATGGAACCGTTGCACCCATGTTTTCCGCTGAAGATGTCTATACATTATATAATATAGCTAAAAATTATAACTATGCATTAAATAATGAAGTTTCTGGATCTATGCAATCAACGTTCGTATACATGTTAACAAGTTCGAATGGCACCTATGCTATAAAAATCGACAGTTCACTTTTTATTGCATTTATGGATGGTATTATGACCAATGAACTATCACGCGAGAAGTTTTTTAATGATCTAGAAAAAAAACAACGTAAATCAAAAGTTACTGACTCCGATGAAGATTTCGAGGAAGATTTTTTAAATTTTTTATCAGATTATAATTTGAATATTTCATTATTTAAGACAGACCTTAATAACAATAACAACTGGCGTAAATTAGAAATGTCTAATGATCAAGTAACACCCATACCATGCAATTAAAACTCAAAAGAATGAAAAACTTTAATTTACTAGGAATATTATTCTCGCTTCTATCAGCGACCGCATTTTCGCAATCGCCTATTATTCCTTTAACCACTAACCAATCCACAACTATTCCAGGCGCGTATTATAAAGATGTAGATGGTAATTTGGATCAGTTTGTTGGAACATGGCGCATTATCAATGGCGCTACTGAGTTGGAATTAATAATCGAGAAAAAAACACTCTATTATAATACGTTAAACAACATTTATGAAGATATGTTGATTGGTGAGTACAAGTACATAGAAAATGGGATTCTGAAAATAAATACATTAAATTTAATTTCGAACCCTCCAGCAGACTTGTATTCTCATAATATCAATGGAAATATAATTTTGGCGCATGATAATTTTCCTGTTTGTGATGATTGTTTGTTTGAGAAAAGAGTGGCATTAATCTTTTCCGATCCTACTAGAAGCTCGGATAATGGATTATGGGGCGAATTGGAATTAAGACGGATGGATGATGGAAATGTTCAGAAAATCAAAGCGACGCTTCGACAAAAAGGTAATATTATTAGTCTTGAGAATGAACCTCCTGCTTATACTGGTTTTAATGTACCATTTGGCACTTATATCTTGACACGTGTTCCGTAGCAGTATAATAAATAATTCTAAAAAGCTTCGTACTTACGAGGCTTTTTTAGTTTAATAACAATATTCACGCAAAAATATTACGCTACTATAATTTACAATCTCCCATATTAATCGCAGCTATCTGAATCTGGATGCGGAATCAAAAAATTAAACCTTATATTTAAAATCGCGAATTTTAACATTGCCCCTCGCGGTCTGTTACCACAAATAGTTATATTTGAACGCTCCAGACAACTTACCACTATCGTTGCTTCATGTTACAGGAACCGGTCATAACGTGCTTACATTCTCACATCCGTATCAATACGTACGGTTCGCTATTCATTATTCCCACAACTATATTTTGACGCCCAATACCCAAACCGACGATAAGATTCGATGTAAATGGTGCGTCGGTGATCCGTTATACGAAAAATACCATGACGAGGAATGGGGACGTCCGGTTTATGACGATCAAAAACTTTTTGAATTCCTGATTCTTGAAACTTTTCAGGCCGGACTTAGCTGGATTACAATCCTTCGAAAACGAGAGAATTTCCGCATGGCATTCGACAATTTCGACTATAAAAATGTCGCAAAATACGACGAGCAAAAAATCGGCGAACTAATGAACGACGCCGGAATTATCCGCAACCAGTTAAAAATCCGTGCCGCGGTTTCAAACGCGCAGGCATTCATGAAAGTCCAGGACGAATTTGGCACTTTCAGCAATTACATCTGGAAATTCACCGGCGGTACACCTATCCGCAACGACGTCAAAACAATGTCGGATATTCCTGCAACAACACCTCTATCAGACGCCATCAGCAAAGACCTCAAAAAACGCGGCTTCAAATTCGTCGGATCAACCGTTATCTACGCACACATGCAGGCAACCGGAATGGTTAACGACCACATAGCCGATTGCTGGAAATCAGCTTGATCTATCAGCCGATTCCGCCTCGAGGATTTTCATAAAGCGGGCACGCGGAATCTCAACCGCACCCAATAGCGCAAGATGTTCGTTGTAAATCTGACAGTCCAACAGCGAATAGTTGTTTGATTTAAGTTGTTGGACAAGGGCTGTGAAAGCTACTTTTGATGCGTTTGAAACTTTTGAGAACATGCTTTCCCCACAGAAAACATTTCCAAGATCAACGCCATATAATCCGCCCACAAGCGCACCACCTTGCCAAACCTCTACCGATTTCGCATAACCTAATTCATGCAAACCACAATAGGCATCGATCATTTCGCTGCTAATCCAGGTACCGCTTTGCCCTTCGCGTTTAATGTTCCTGCAATTTTGGATGACTCCGCCAAAATCCTGATTGAATGTCACCGTAAAAATATTTCGGTTTAATATATTCCGAAGACTTTTGGAAATTGCATATTCTGCCGGGAAGAGCACCATCCGGGGATCGGGCGACCACCAGATGATGGGCTCACCGTCGTTGAACCACGGAAAAATTCCGGAACGGTACGCTAAAAGCAGGCGCTCAGCAGAAAGATCGCCACCAATGGCAATGATTCCTTCATCACTTGCGGTTTCGACGGGCGGGAAATAAAGCTTGTGGGTCAATAGATACATAGACGCCGGTGAACGAAAGAAAAGCCACGAATTTCACTAATTTTTACAAAATCAATTCGTGTAAAAGTGTAATTCGTGGCTTAAAAAATTGTTAGGTTTTTCTAGAACGGCAAATCGTCGTGGTCTTCCTCATTGAAGTTCGACGCGGGTTCGAATGTCTGCGATGCAGGAAGCGGAGGTTGTTGCGAATGCTGCATTGGTGCTTCAGCCTGTAGCTTTTCGATTCTCCATCCCTGGATGCTGTTAAAATATTTAGATTCCCCTTGTGGGTTTATCCATTCACGACCGCGCAGGTTGATTGATACCTTTACGGCTTCACCAGGCCTATAGTTGTTCAATAAATCGCATTTATCCTGAGTAAACTCGATCATGATGTGCTGCGGATACTGCTCTTCTGTCGTCACCACCAATTCCCGTTTTTTAAATGTGGCACTAACCTGCTGTTCCGGGTTGATAACCTTGATTTTTCCTGTAACTTCCATCTTCGTTCTTTTTAATAATTATTTAATCCGTGTGGCTAATAACACCTTCCAGGCGGAAAGCACATCCCCGTTATGTAAATATTCCTTTGCCAGTTCGTGCTGCTTCAAAACATCATCGGCACTTAACACAGCTTTTACATTGAAGTTCTGATTCACAAATATAGCGACTTCCTCGCTGGTTGGCAAGGCTTCTATGTTGCCCAGCATACCAAGATCGTTCCCGTTAAACACCTGGCTTGTCCGGATAGGTTCAGGTATCTGATCAACGCCTATGCCCAATGTTGTCAATGGTTTTGGGACTTCAAACATTCCCATGTTCGAACGTGAATACCAATTCCCTCCCATGCGTGACACCAAATCAATTTTATGCTGGTCGATTGCGCCATCAGCGTCGAGGATTTCTTCGTTGATATGTATTTTGACGACTTCGCAGATTATCAGGTTCCCGGCGCCGCCTTCAGTTCCGAGGCTTATGATTTCGTTGACCTTACATTCGAATTGCACGGGCGATTCGGCCACACGATAAGGTTTAACGATATCGGACGGAATTGCCGTTAGTCCGGCTTTGATGAATTCGTTCACGCCATCGGGGTATTCTGTGCTTGACAGTGAAGCCTGCTGCACAATGTCGAAATTAACGACATTTATGACGACCTGGCCAGTAGCTTCGGCGTTCAACAATGTGTGTTTGACGGTATTGTCCCGGACGCGCCTTGCGGGTGAGAATATCAATATCGGCGGGTTTGAACTGAATACGTTGAAGAAACTGAACGGCGATAAATTTGGAACGTTGTTCTTATCGACGGTGCTTGCGAATGCGATAGGTCGCGGACCGACGGCCCCTTGCAAATATCCTTGTAATTTAACCGGTGATAGGTCTTTTGGCGCAATACTGATCATACTGTCAATTTGTACAAAAATAGCAATTGTGCAGCCGGTTTTACCCAAAAAGTTTCAGGAGTTACGAACAGCGTAGCGGCTATCCTGACAGCAGCGACAGCAGCTGGCAGATAATAGCGAAGAGCGGGATTAAGCTTCAAATAAAATCCGGCCGGGTGAAAAAAGGACACGACCGCCAGACTTAACCGCAAAGCACGAACGGCGAAGCTAATTCTGAAATCGCTATATTTATCAAAAATTATTTTATGCAGTTTTCCGAAAGGCGGACAAGGACCAGATGGATCATAATTGTTGCATCGTTTGTCATTGTCACATTGATTCTGTGGAATACCTACAGCTTTTTCCAGATTTTCAAGACTGAAGAACGGATCAAGATGGAGCTTTGGGCGTCGGCACAGAAATCGCTAATAAATTCGGATGAGAACACCGATATCGAACTGCTGCTCAAAATTTTCAGCAACAATACCACGATCCCGATCATGGTGACCGAGAACGACAGCATCATCAACACGACCAACATTGATGATGAAATCGTGAACGACCGCGTGAAATCGCGCGTATTCCTTGACAAGCTCAAAAAGGAAAACGAGGCAATCGTTATTGAATATGTTCCCGGAAAATTCCAATACCTGTATTATGGGAATTCGTCGTTGCTTAACAAATTGAAATATTACCCGATTGCGCTACTGATGATCATCGTTTTGTTTGGCGCTGTGGTATATAATTTTTACCGAAGCACAAAAATGGCCACCCAGAATAAATTATGGGCGGGGATGGCCAAGGAAACAGCGCATCAGATCGGCACGCCCCTGTCGTCTTTGATTGGCTGGCTTGAAATCATGAAAGCCGACAATGTTGATGAGGTCACGGTTACCGAAATCGAAAAAGATATCACCAGGCTCCAGCGCATCACAGACCGGTTTTCAAAAATCGGATCCGAACCCGTTTTGGAGAAACGCGATATTGTTGAAGAAACAAAGCATTCGTACGAATATCTCAAATCGCGGTTTTCGAGCAATATTGATTTTACGTTTCACGCACCCGAAAAAGAAATCATAGTTTTGCTTAATCCTGTGTTGCACAGTTGGACCATCGAAAACCTCGTAAAAAACGCAATTGATGCGATGCGTGGCCGCGGCCGGCTTGAAATAAGGATCGAGGAAGACGCAAAACAGGTAAAAGTCAATATTTGCGATTCGGGAAAAGGAATTCCGAAAAACCAGTTCAAACAGGTTTTCGAGCCGGGCTACACCACCAAGAAACGCGGTTGGGGCCTTGGGTTGTCGCTAACAAAACGAATTGTTGAGGAATACCACAAGGGAAAAATAAAAGTTTTAAGCTCGGAAGTCGGAAAAGGAACTGTGATGCAGGCTTGTTTTAAAAAATTTGAAAATTTGAAAGTGAAGCCGTGACGATCACAAATCTTCAGACCACACCTCAAAGATTGCTCCGGATTGCAGCGGCAAGTGCCTCAAAGTCCTCTTTTTCCATTTTGACCTTTTTCTGAAACCGCATCTCATCCATATCGTTCAACGGAATCAGATGCACGTGCGCATGCGGGACTTCGAGTCCGACGACCGCCATTCCGACGCGTTTGCATGCAACCGTTTTTTCAAGTGCGATCGCGATTTTTCTACTGAATTTCATCAGCCCGACATATAACGGTTCGTCGATATCGAAAATTTTGTCGATTTCCTTTTTCGGAATGCATAACGTATGGCCTTTCGCATTCGGATTTACATCGAGGAATGCGAGAAAATCGTCGTCCTCGGCTATTTTGTATGCCGTTATTTCGCCGTTGATTATTTTGGTAAAAATCGAACTCATTTATAAGATATTAATCGCGGGTAATTTCGAGGATTTCAAACTTAAGGACGCCATTTGGCACTGTGATTTCGGCGACTTCGCCAACCGATTTTCCTAATAGGCCTTTGCCTATCGGAGATGTGACCGAAATTTTACCCGTTTTTAAATCGGCTTCGCTTTCGGCGACCAATGTATATTTCATTTCCTGTCCATTCGCCTGATTTTTGATTTTGACATTAGACAGAACCAGGGCTTTTGAATCATCAAGTTGTGACTCGTCGATTAATCGCGCATTTGCATGGACTTCTTCAAGTTTGGCTATACGCATTTCTAGAAGGCCTTGTGCTTCTTTTGCAGCGTCATATTCGGCATTTTCAGACAAATCCCCTTTATCACGCGCTTCGGCAATTGCCTGTGAAGCTTTTGGGCGCTCTATATTTTTGAGTTGATCAAGTTCTTCCCTTAATTTTTTTAAACCTTCTGCTGTGTAGTACGATATTGCACTCATAAATTTTACGATTTTAAATCTCTTTCATTTTCCTAAACATAAATATCCCAATCCAGCCAAATCAAGTAGCCAATTAGGATATATAAATAGAAAAAATCCCATCTCGACGGGATTTCTTGTCTCAAAGATAGTAATAAATTTTACTGCCTATAATTATATGTTAATCATAGAATTCCCAAAGTTAAATAATTTAAATTTGTTCACCGCATCTTTTAATTTTTTAAAATGAAAAAATATTTTTTCGCGTTATTGCTTCCATTGATCTGGGCTTGTGATGACGAAGGTTTCAACAACAATAACCCTTATATCCCCAACCTCGGATTTTCGATCGATCTGAATACCAATCTTCCTACCTACAACGCGCTCAAGTTTCCCGGAAATGCGGTTTATGTTGGTGAAGCCGGCGTACTGGGCGTATATGTTTTTAATACCGGAAGCGGTTACAATGCTTTTGACGCCGCATGCCCAAATCATGAAATTACGGATTGTTCGACAATGGTTCAATCGGGGATAAATGCCGTTTGCCAATGTGATGATTCCGCATACAGTTTCTATTCCGGGATTGCCGAGGGCGAGCATTACAGAATGAAGCCGTACCGCGTCAGGGTCAGCGGCGATAACATCCAGGTTTATAATTAAAAAAGGCCCACATCCAGGCCTTTACTAACTAAAACAAAAAATCAAAACTTCAATGTAAGCCCCAAAAGGAAATTGGTTCCCGCCTGGGGATAATATCCTGCGCCTTCAATAGTTGTAATCGATCCCGGCGCAGACCAATCGTCATCGTAGGTATAAAAGTAACCATTGGATTCATATTCGAAGTCGAAAATATTATTGACCAAGCCCGTGATTACAATCGATTTGAAAACAGATTTCGGTGTGATTTCATAGCTGAAATTAAAGTCGGATACTGAGTACGCATCGAGCTTGGACAGCTCCGAATCGATGTTCCCCATATATTGTTCGCTTACAAATTTCGTCAGAAGCGAAAACTGTAAATTTCTGATCGGCATATAGGTCAGCACATTTCCAAACACCACATCTGGCGAAAATGCAATATTCGTATTTCCAAGCTGCTGAAGCGCGCCGTCGCGTTCAAAAACAAAATCTTCGTTTTTATTTGTACTGATGGTTAGGTTTGGACGCAATGTCCATTTATCCATCATGACAATCGCAGCATCAATTTCGACTCCGAGGCGGTAGCTGTTTCCGCTATTCTCGCGTACCGGGGCGCCAACATCGTCAAGAGCGCCGGTCAACACCAACTGATCTTTGTATTTCATATAATAGCCGTTGATGTTGAGCTTTGTTTTTGTAGTACCGTAACGCCACCCCAACTCATAATCATTTAATTTTTCAGGCCGCGGACTTCCCGCTTCATAATCACTGCGGTTTGGCTCGCGGTTTGCCCGGGCGTACGAGAAATACAGGTTGCTGTTTTGATTCAAGGTATAGGTCAGTCCGGCCT
>JAEYZX010000006.1 GCA_023427845.1 Bacteroidota bacterium | reverse complement strand
GGATATGGGTATGGGCAACGGCATCGATGGCGAGAAAGTAGCGGCAATTTTGAACCCGGGCGGCTCAGAATCGGAACTGCTGATTATTACCATCGGAACACTTTCAACAGTATTGCTGCTTCCGGTCTTCATCTTTTTTATGCTGATTTACCGCGACCATTTTGCCGTGTTTGTAACCAAAGTGTTTGAAAGACAGCGCAACAAGGTACTGCTTGAGCACATCGTATCGATTCGGCGCATCGTACACGCGTATCTGGTAGGCGCGGGAAAAGTAATGCTGATCCTTGGTATTGTTAACACGATCATTCTGTTTTCACTTGGCATTAAACATGCAATTTTCTTCGGAATGGTCGCCGGGCTGCTGAATATCATTCCGTATTTGGGCCCGATGCTGGGCGCCATAATGCCGTTCCTTTTTGCACTGCTGACCAAAGACAGCTTGTTTTATCCTATTGCCGTGTTGGTTTCGTTTACGCTGATCCAATTTCTTGAAGGAACTTACCTGACCCCAAAAATAACAGGTGCAAATGTGAACCTGAACGCATTTGTGACATTCGTCGGATTACTGATTGGCGGCGCGATCTGGGGAATTGTGGGAATGATTTTGATCATACCGACGATTGCGATCTTGAAGCGATTGTTTGAATTAAGTCCGAATACCGAACCCTACGCGTATTTATTTGGCGAAGAAGACACCAGATGGTTCAGGCGGATTATCCGAAAGAAGTAGCCAATAGCTGAAGGACACGCCGAATTTCATCCGGAGTATTGTAACTGTGCAGGCAAATCCGAAGCCGTTCCTGACCGCCGGGTACTGTTGGGGATAAGATTGGCCTTATGTCGAAACCATTTTCCGTACATTTTAAAGCAATCTTTTTTACGTTGTCATTACCGGGAATGATCGCTGATTGTATCGCCGATTTACTGCGGACGAAAATGGGTTTCAATCCAAGCTGCGTTTTTTCGGAATTAAAATATGAAATGTTATCGCGAAGCAATTCGGTTTCACGTGCACTCGTGCCGAGCATTTTGTAGGCCGCGAGTACGGTTGCAACCGAATGCGGAGGAAGTCCGGTCGAATAAATGAAACTGCGCGCAAAATTTATCAGGTAATTCCGCAGTTCGTCCGACCCAAGAATCGCGGCGCCATGGCATCCAAGTCCTTTTCCATATGTTACGATCCTGGCAAATACACGGTTGTGAATGTTGAGCTGCTGCAACATTCCGTGGCCATTATTTCCGAAAACTCCAAGAGCATGTGCTTCATCAACAACAGTAAAGCAATTGTATTTTTCGGCAAGTTCTACGAACCGGGTCAGGTCTGGAGAATCGCCGTCCATTGAAAACACCGATTCGGTTGCGATATAGATTTCATCCGACACCGACTGATGCCGAAGGATCAACTCCTCGAGCGCTTCGAGATCATTATGTGCGAATTTGTACGCTTTTGCGGTGCCTAACCGGATTCCGTCGCGAATCGATGCATGGCAAAGTTCGTCATACAGAATCGTATCGCCACGTTGCGGGACAGAACTGAAAAAGCCCACGTTCGCGTCGTATCCGGAATTAAAAAGCAACGCCGATTCGCACTGATGGAAATCCGCAATCACACTTTCGCATTCTTTGTATAATGCATGATTGCCTGTCAGCAGCCGCGATCCCGTTGCGCCATTTGCGATACAATTGCAGTCGATTAAAATTTGGTGCGCTGCGTTAAAAAGCTCGGCCGACTTGGCAAAACCCAAATAATCATTTGACGAAAAATCAATAAGATTTCGCGGATTGGACAGCTGACGAAGCGCATTGTCGGCACTACGGTGGTGAAGTAATTGAATTGCGGATTTTGACAGCGGTTCCATGATTCAAAGGTAAAAAAATAAGGCGGCAATCCGGGATTCCGCAGTTTCACTTCAATCTAAACTGTAATAAACATCGAAATGCCTGGCGCCTTGAAAAATCGAGCATATTGCATTGGACATCGCATTGATTTGCAGTAAATTGTATATTGCATAAAAATTTTATATGGAAAGTTGTAAAAATTGCGGCGAAAGAATATTAAAACGATATTCATTTTGCCCGAATTGCAGTCAAAAGACCGCCATACACAAACTCTCCGTTCATGATGTCGCGCACGATGCGATTCACTACTTCACACATGCCGATCGCGGATTATTTACCTTAGTGCGTGATTTGACGTTAAAAACAGGAATTGTTGCGCATGAATACATCAACGGCATGCGCAAAAAGCATTTTCCGCCACTGAATTTTTATTTGATCGTCGGATTTATTTTGCTGATTGCGTATAATTTACAGTATCTACCACCGGAACTCACCGCAATGGCGCAGCAATCTGTGGACGAAAATACAACTGATATTCGAGCATTATATCAAATACGTGAAGCGAAAATGAGATTATTCATGATAAAGCATTCCGATATGCTGATGATTCTCGCACTTCCGGTGACGGCATTCTCTTTTTGGCTTCTTTATATCCGCGGGAAATACAATTTTATCGAACATTTGGTGGCTTGCATGTACATGGCAGGATATTTCATGCTTGTGTATGCCGTACTCATTATTCCTGCAGCCTATATTTTCAATTGGCCGGATGATGTTGGCACGCTTGCACATTTTGGTTTCCAGATTGTTTATTCGGTGATATTCTATCATCGATTTATGCAGAAGAAAACGTGGCGCGGAGCGGTCAGGCCATTGCTTGCGGTGTTGTTAGGCGGTACACTCTGGATTACATTTACGATGCTGATTAACCTGCTATATATTCGCACCGGTTTCTGGGGATTGTTCGCGTGATTATGCTTACGTATTCAACCACTTCGAATTATTGGCTACAGTAGCATCGAGCAAATCGATTTTGAGTTTTGTCGCTGCTATTCGGGCAAATGCAAACGCCATTTCAGCTTCTTCAAATTCGTACATTTTGTAGTGGCGGTTTTTTCTGTACCACAAGTTGACTTCAAACATGTCCCTTTTAGTCCGAAAAACCGAGATGTATTCAAGATGCGGACATTTTCGTCGAAAATCGCGTGAGAAAGGCCCGACGCGGAATCTGGAAATCAGTAAATCACGATCGACATCGATGAGTATGTCCTTGACTGTAGAAAAGCGTAGTCCGAACACCAGGCACAGCACAATTATCTCAGATTGAGCAGCGGCAAGCCGGACCGTGGCATTACCGACACCATATTGATAAAAAACCACAACCGCTTCATATATAAAGAAAAACATGCTCGTAAAGAAGACTGCGGCAAGAGCAATAAAAAAGATGGATTGTCTTCCGGGGCTTACGACAAGCTCGAATTCTGATTTTTCCATTTGCCAATTTAGCAAAAAAGGCGTTCGCTGGCAAAATACATTTTGCGACCGATGCCCTAGCCCGGATGGAAGCGGCATCCTTTTGTGGCTGAGGAACGAAGCCATAAAAGATATAGCGTACAGCCGGAAAAGCTTCAGGAAAAGACAAAAAAAAGCCGAACGAAATGTCCGGCTTTGAATTTATATATGATCTCTTAATCGACCAATACGATCACTTTGTTGTGGTTCATCTCAATTGTTCCCGAATTGATTGTGAGCGTATAGGTTTGCTCGTCAACTTTTGTGAACTTCGGTGCAGCCTCTTTTGTAAATGAGAGTGAAGGAGCCGCAATTTTGATTTCACCTGCCTGCAAAATCGATACGATTGGTGCGTGATTATTCAATATCTGAAAACTTCCGTCAACTCCGGGCAATGTTACCGAAGTAACTTCGCCTTTGAATAATGTAGCTTCCGGTGATACTATTTCTAATGTCATTTTTTTATAGTTTACAGTTTACAGCTTACAGTTTACAGTTTGCCAACTGCGACTGCATACTGCCGACTGATTTATGCTTCTGCCAACATTTTCTCTCCAGCCTCAATTGCGTCTTCGATGGTTCCTTTAAGGTTGAATGCCGCTTCAGGAAGGTGATCGAGTTCGCCGTCGATGATCATGTTGAAACCTTTGATAGTGTCTTTGATATCTACCAGTACGCCCGGGATTCCGGTAAACTGCTCCGCTACGTGGAACGGCTGTGAAAGGAAACGTTGTACGCGACGTGCTCTTGAAACCGCAAGTTTATCTTCTTCTGAAAGCTCTTCCATTCCAAGGATCGCGATGATATCCTGAAGTTGTTTGTATTTCTGAAGGATTTCTTTCACCCTTTGTGCGCAATTGTAGTGCTCATCACCCAAAACCTGTGGGTTAAGGATACGTGAAGTTGAATCGAGCGGATCCACCGCAGGATAGATACCTAGCTCGGCAATCTTACGTGAAAGTACGGTTGTTGCATCAAGGTGGGCAAAGGTAGTTGCCGGAGCCGGATCCGTTAAGTCATCCGCAGGAACGTAAACCGCCTGTACCGATGTAATGGAACCTTTATTTGTAGAGGTGATACGCTCTTGCATCGCACCCATTTCTGTTGCCAGTGTTGGTTGGTAACCTACTGCCGATGGCATACGGCCCAAAAGCGCCGAAACCTCAGAACCTGCCTGTGTAAAACGGAAGATATTGTCAACGAAGAAAAGTACGTCTTTACCTTGGTCTGAACCCGCTCCGTCACGGAAATATTCAGCAATCGAAAGACCTGAAAGCGCAACACGTGCACGTGCTCCAGGTGGCTCGTTCATTTGTCCGAATACGAAAGTCGCTTTTGAATCGCGCATTCCCATTTTGTCGACTTTGGAAAGATCCCATCCGCCGGCTTCCATCGAATGCATGAATTCGTCACCATATTTTATAATTCCTGACTCAAGCATCTCACGAAGCAAGTCATTTCCTTCACGTGTTCTTTCACCTACTCCCGCGAATACTGAAAGTCCACCGTGACCTTTTGCGATATTGTTGATAAGCTCCTGGATCAAAACCGTTTTACCGACACCGGCACCACCAAACAATCCAATTTTTCCTCCTTTTGCATAAGGTTCGATTAGATCGATTACTTTGATACCTGTGAATAAAACTTCAGAAGAAGTCGCCAAATCTTCGAATTTTGGAGCAGCGCGGTGAATTGAAACACCATTTTCGCCAGATTTCGGCAAATCGCCCAAACCGTCGATTGCATCTCCGATTACGTTGAACAAACGTCCGTAAACATCAGCGCCGATCGGCATCTGAATTGGGGCGCCTGTACCTACAACTTCATAACCGCGGCTAAGACCGTCGGTTGAATCCATCGAGATTGTACGTACCGTATTTTCACCGATATGTGACTGAACTTCAAGTACGAGTAAGGTACCGTCTTTTCTGGTGACTTCTAACGAATCGTAGATTTTTGGAAGTTCAACATCTTTTCCACTGAAAACCACGTCTACTACCGGGCCGATGATCTGCGCAACTTTTCCTATTACTTTTGACATTGCTTATGTATTTATTAAATAGCTCTTTAACATTGTAAAAGGCGCTCATTTTAAAAGATGAACCGGCCTCTTTTTCAGAGTGCAAAGATAATTTTAAAAAATATAAAATCAACAATAATTTGCTAAATAAATAATCAAAGTTTGCACTATTGTCTACGTTCGGAAAAAACGCTGATAAAACTTAGAAAAAACGATAAAAGGGAGGCGGATGGCGAATATCTGAAAAAAGCCGGCCACGAACTCACAATAAAATTCGTGAATTCGTGGCCAGTTTTGCAGTGTTTTCAAAAATTTAATTCAACTGTTGCGGATATTGGATTGGATAATTTCCCAGATTGACGGGTTTAAAATTGGATCCGTATTTTGCGTTGATCGCTTCAAGGAATTTATTCGCGACCATCGCGTATCCGCGGGCACCTGGATGAACACCGTCGAGCGAGAATACGCCCCCGGTAATAAACGATGCCGACATATGATGATTCCCAAATCGGAGTCCACCATTGAATAACTGGTTCATTATCGCATTCGCATCAACAAAAGCAAGACCTTTTGCCTCAGCCAACGCTTTGATCGAAATGTTGAATGCATCGATTGCGTTCTTTACTTCAAGTACTTCGGCAGCAGTCAGTACCGCCGAATCCTGTAACGGATACGTGACCCCAACAGTATTGAACGGCGCCGGGATGCCTGGCTGTGTAGTACCAATAATGCCACGGGTGGTGAGCAAGATCAGATCGGCTGAAGTGGCATGACGCGCCTGGCCATATAGCATTCCCATCAGCCCGGCCTGTGCCGGCGGAATTCCCGCGGCTGTAAGCGCACCGGTAAGTTGCGCCGAAAGATCGGGCAAGGTTTCATCTTTTATTAAAAGCGGGTTGTTTCCGGCTTCTGCCACCATAACCAGGCGGTCACCTGCGCCAAGAGCAGTTAAAATTTGGCTTGCAGGACCGATTAGCTGTGCGTTCAACATTCCCGCGGTCGCGGCATCAAGCGGCACGGGGTTATGGGGAACTGTGCGGAAAAACGGAATTGAGGTTACATACGGCAGGTTAGCCACGACACCTTTGGCTCCGTTCATCGTAAGCTGATCGAGCAAAGTGCTGTAAACGCTTGCAAAAACAGTCGGATCGGTAATGTCGTTGCTAGCATACGTTGCCGGATTCATATTTCCCGCCTGATTTACCCCACTGCCGCCCGATGTGGCATATCCCAAAACATCCATGTTTCCAATCCACAACGAGAAAAACGTAGGATTCTGAGCGACAGCATCGGCTAGAATTGAAGTGGTGGACGACGATGCAAATCGTGCAAAATACGGATTCGCCAGTCCCATTGGCACACCCGCCAAATTGCCATAACCATTGGCAAGTAAGTGGTACGACTTAGCGCCTGGAAAACCCATATTGTTGAAAGGGCCAGTGAGGGGGGAAGTAAGTTCGGTTGTGGGCAAGCCCGGTACATTTTGGATGTTTGGCGTACTCGCGTTCAAAAAACCACTTAGGTAGATACGTGTTCCAAAACCCGGAAGCGGATTGCCACCCAAAAGAAGCCCGCCGAAATTATCGTTCATATAAGGCACTTTGAATTCACCTCCGCCAACCTGTGCAAATTGCTCGGCAAGGATTTTTGGATACGAATTCTCCTGGCCTGCCCTGAACAAAGCGTTATCGCTATAACCTGCAGTAAGCGAGTTGCCCAGTGCCACATAGTGTGAAAAGTCGGCTGAGCCCGCCGTGATCGGTTCTTCGACAACCGTATTCGAGTCGTCGTCATTACATGCTGCAAACGTCAACGATATTAAAAGCAGCCATTTGAAATTATTTTTCATATTCTTTCTTTTTAATTTTTAATACTACGGATTAATAATCCACGAAATCAAATACTGCTGTCCGATTCGTCCTGCTCCTACAACCTGAAGGTAATCGTCCCCAAAAAGATTCGATGCACTTGCTTTGAAAACCGATTTGATTTTAGGAATGGCATAACTAAGCTGCATGTCGAATACGGTAACAGCCGGAATGATTCCGTCGGCAAATGAAGATTGCCACAAATATTCATCGCTCCAACGTACATTCATATTGAATCCGAAGTTTTCAAATACGGCAGGATTTCCAAACGATCCTTTTACGCGATGCTTTGGGGTATTGAAACCAGCCACGAATGCAGGATCTTTTTCCTGATCGAAATCAAAATCCGCAAAATTATAATTGACGCCAACTTCGTACTTTCCGAAAACACGTTTCGACAATCCAACCCCTACACCATAAGAAGTTACGGTTTCGGTTGTATTGGTGTATACCTGGAATACGCGGCGGTCGCCGTTCGACAATGCCTGCAGCCCTAATTGCACAGCAGGATCTGAAACATCGGTACCAACCGTTCCATAATAAGGACGGATTACGCGGGCAGTGCTCATGAAGTCATTGTAGATATTGTAGTAGGCATTGATATCTACGGTCAAATCATTTTGGATTATCGATTTATATCCAATTTCAAATGCCTTCACCTGTTCAGGTTTTACCAGTTTGATATTTGCAATTTCAAGATCGGCAGGGTTTTGCGAAATAGCAAATGCTGCCAGCGATGGTGCTGTATAAAGGTTGTTGTTGTAGGCATCGTTACCCGTGAAGGTTACTGTTGGACCCACGCCAGGGAACATTTGACCAGCTGCACTAACATTCAATGTTTCGCTATAGCGGTCGAGATTTTCCTGTGCCGAACCAATCAGAACAAATGGCCCTAGGTTAAGTCCTATGTATTGATCCTGAGTTGTCGGGTTGCGGAAACCGGTTTGGAACGATGCCCTAAAGTTGTGGTTCTTCCTTTCGCCGGCTGAATAAACAAACGAAATACGCGGTGAAACCTGTCCGTCGAAATTCTGTGATTTATCGAAACGGATCGAGCCAGTGAATTTAAGCCGGTCGTCCATGAATTTTTTCTGCAACTGCGTATAAATTCCGTATTCATTGTATCGGATAGCACCATCGTAGTCGGTGAAAATCGTTCCTTCGGAATTTAAAATGTACTGGCGGAATGAACCTCCAAGCTGAATTTCGGCAAAATCGATAAGTTCTTTGAAATTATAATTTACATCAGAGTGAATCAAACTCGATTCATCGACAAACTGCGCACCAACACTTTGGTCAGGATTCGAAGTTACTGTTGCCATTGCATTGTTGAATTCCGGAGTTCCCGGCATGATTCGTGAATTCAGTGGCGCAACCGCGAATTGTGGCAATCCCTGCAATTGAGCCGGAAGTTGATTATAATCGGCATAGTTTCTCGCGATTCCCATCGCCTGATTGGTATTCACGCCCATGATTGCGCTCGATAATTGATACGCCGTGGCATAATTAGTGAACCATTCCTGATCGCTTTTCCACTGGCGGTTTATGTTCCAGGCGGCAAAACGCATGTCATATGAATCTCCAGCAGTTTCGGTCGTATAATAAACGCGGGCAAAGAAATTTCGGTTTTTTGCCTCGAATTTACTTTGCTGCATGATGAAATTGTCGAGTTTGTAGCGATTTGCACCCTGGTAGATCGTGCTTCCCATTCCGACTTTATGCATCAGGCTGATTTCGAAATCATTTTTAAATGGCCTGAAATGCATTGCCGCATCAAATTTTACGCTTTCGATTTCATTGTCGCTTAGATCGACTTCGGCATATCCGGTACGGGAAACCTGGCCTACATTCGGAATAAAAGTCGTAACCTCATCACCATAAATATTCAAACCATCATAGTTCTGATTGATGTCATGACCAAGCCCGCCATTGGTCATGCTTCGTTCATCGCCTGCAATCCATTCAGTCGCTTTAAGCAGCGTGAAGTTTGCCTTAACGGCAATGTAGTCGTTGAATTTATGCGCCATGCGGATTCCGAAATCATAGTAATCGTTCTCGCCGGCAAGCTTCTGATTGGTTTTACCGTATTTAGCGTAGAAACTAATTCCTGTATGATCGAACGGATTTTTACTGTTCATGAACAATATACCATTGAATGCATTCGCCCCGTACAATGCCGACGATGCACCGGGAAGAAGTTCGACACTGTGTACATCAAGATCGGAAAGTCCGACAAGATTGCCCAAAACGAAGTTCAGCGCAGGCGACGAATTGTCCATTCCGTCAACCAACTGCATGAACCGCGTATTTGCAACAGTGGCAAAACCCCTGGTATTTATCGACTTAAAAGACAAACTACTGGTATTGAAGTGTACTTCTTTTAAATTTTCGAGTCCTTCGTAAAAGGTTGGCGCCGTTGTATTTCGGACCTCTTTTATTCCCATTCGTTCGACTGTCACGGGCGACTCCAGGATACGTTCGGGCGTTCGCGATGCCGAAACCACGATCTCGTCAAGTCTTGTTTCCTGGTCGCTGATGATCACATCAATCGGCAGTGAAGGATCAGCCACATCCATCGTGACCGTTCCAAATCCAATGCTTGAAACTTCGATTACAAATGGAGGCTGTGAAGAGGTAGTTAAGATGAATTTACCATCGGAGTCTGTGACCGTTGCATTGGCATCGCCCACGAGCGTTACATTTGCACCGGGAACCGGTTGGTTAGCGTCGTCTGTGACGGTTCCTGAAATTGTGGTTTGGGCGAACGAAACACCGCAACACAGCAATGACAAAAGAAAAAAGTACATTCTCATTTGGTTACATTTTGATGGTTTAGTAAGCCAATGTACAAATTAATTTGACATTAATAAATGTGCTGAAAAAATATTTTAATACCTACAATTCGTCAATCGAATTACCGATAAACTGACATTTCTTCTACTTTTTAAACAATTCTTAACATTTTATAAGAATCGCTATAAAAAAAGTATGCATACATAGCAAATTGTAATTTTAATTAAAAGAAAGTCAAATAAAAAAACCGACTAAAAGCCGGTTTTAAATTTACAAACAGATAAAAATTTTATTCGACCGTAACCGACTTCGCAAGATTTCGAGGCTGGTCGACATTGCAACCGCGCATCACTGCAATGTGATACGACAACAATTGCAAAGGTATGGTTGTAAGCAGCGGCGTCAGTGCGTCGGTGGTATCAGGAACTTCAATTACATAATCGGCAAGGTCGCGGACCTGCGTATCGCCTTTGGTAACAACCGCAATTATTTTTCCGCTTCTCGATTTTATTTCCTGGATATTGCTGACGACTTTATCATAATGGCCCTGCTTGCAAGCAATCACAATAACCGGCATAAACTCGTCGATAAGTGCTATCGGGCCGTGTTTCATTTCGGCTGCGGGATAACCTTCCGCATGAATGTATGATATCTCTTTAAGTTTCAGCGCACCTTCGAGAGCGACCGGAAAGTTGTAACCGCGCCCAAGGTATAAACAATTCGGGGCATCTTTAAAAATAGCGGCAATCCTTTTTGTTTCGTCATTGGTTGCAAGCGCTTCGGTAACCTTTTCAGGTATGATTTCGAGTTCCTGCAGATATCTGTGGAAATCGGAGTTTGACATTGTCCCTTTTGCTTTTGCGAGCCGCAGTGCTATCATCGTCAACACAGTGATTTGTGTCGTAAATGCTTTTGTTGAAGCCACCCCAATTTCAGGACCCGCATGGGTATACGCACCCGCATGGGTCTCGCGTGATATTGATGAACCGACAACGTTACAAACACCAAACACAAATGCACCACGCTCTTTGGCAAGTTTTATTGCGGCAAGCGTATCGGCTGTTTCACCTGATTGCGAGATCGCTATCACAACATCGCCCGGATTGATGACCGGGTTTCTATAACGAAATTCCGATGCGTATTCGACTTCGACGGGAATCCTTGCGAATTCTTCAAAAATATACTCGGCTACTAGTCCGGCATGCCACGAAGTACCGCAAGCAACAATAAGGATTCGTTGCGCGTGTAGGAATTTTTCAAGATTGTCTTCAACACCGGCCATCTGAATAATTCCTTCATTTGCAAGTAGTCGTCCACGATAAGTATCTTTAATTACACTAGGCTGCTCATAGATTTCCTTGAGCATGAAATGGTCATATCCGCCTTTTTCAATCTGTTCCAGATTCATCTGGAGTTCCTGCACATAAGGATCGACGAGTGCATCATCTTTTATTTTACGGACTTTCAAAGCTTTACCCAGACGCACAATTGCCATTTCCTCATCTTCAAGGTAAATCGCATTTGACGTATATTCAATAAAAGGTGATGCATCGGATGCAATGAAAAATTCATCTTTCCCGATGCCGATTGCGAGCGGGCTACCCAGCCTTGCTACAATAATTTCGTCAGGTTTCTTTTTATCGAAAACACAGATCGCATAAGCCCCAACAACTTGATTCAACGCGACTTGCACTGCTTTTCCGAGTTTTAGACCTTCTTTGATCTGGACTTCTTCGATTAAGTTTACCAATACTTCAGTATCGGTATCGGAATGAAACACATATCCACGGTTGATCAGTTCCTTTTTCAACGGTGCATAGTTTTCAATGATTCCGTTGTGGATGATTACAAGATCACCTGAATTTGAAATGTGGGGATGCGAATTGACATCGTTCGGTATGCCGTGTGTGGCCCAGCGGGTATGCCCCATACCTATGGTCCCTTTTGTTGAAATCTCCTTTGAAGCTTTTGCTTCGAGTTCAGAGACTTTGCCCTTAGTTTTCGAAAGCTTAAGACCTTCTGAATCATACAGCATGATACCTGCGCTGTCATAGCCTCGGTATTCAAGTCTTTGAAGTCCTTTAATAACTACCGGATAAGCATCCCGATGTCCGATATAACCAACGATTCCGCACATAAATTTAAATATTACTCAGGTTTGGTATAATATATTTCGAGTCTCAGCCTCTTGCCTGCTTCTTCGGAAGTTGTTCCATGAAGTACTGTTCCCAGCGGACTCATAACAGATGCTGTAGGAATTACATTTCTTAAAGTTGCATTAGGATTCTTTAATTGTACCATCGTGACTGTACTGATATCTTCCGTAACTGACAACCCAAGTTTTAGATTCGTCGAATCGGCGTTTTTAACCAGCATATTAATGTAATTCGTAATTCTTACCTTATATCTAATTCCTTTACCGCCCTCAACATTTTCACGCTCGATCATCCCATTATAGATTGATTTCCTTCTTTTGGGATCGCCAGATGAGGTACCATCAATGGAATAATCGTATATCGGACGTCTATTGGTAACGTCATACAAGTAGACACGCTGCGGCTCGGCGGTAGGCGTGACATTAGATGCCTGTTCAGCCATCCTATCTTTATCGATGTAAAACGTAAGGTTGGCTTCGTTGATCAACCATTCTTCTGATCGGATTTGGTCCAACACGTCGGGCATGTGGTTGCCGTCAAGATCTTCGGTCCCAAACAAATCGATTGTGGCAACCGAACCTTCTCCGCCCTTAATCCACAAACGAGGGTTATCGCCCGTAGTCTGGCTAAGTGCGGTATTATAGTCTGAACTGTTGTTATTTTCAAGCAGGCTTACGGTATTTCCGGTCATTTCCAGCACATATGTCTTCGATACCCGGGTCATTACGCCTTCAACCATCTGATCATGCTCATACTTAATCGATACCGATCCCTTCTTAAAATCCAGCATTGCCAATGCGCCTGAATTTCCAGGTATCTCATCTGCTTTGAAATATAAACCTCTGAAGTAATTCTTAAAAACAGTATTGTTGTTAAGCATGGCTGCAGGCGCTTCGATTATGGCCTGTTGAAAAGCTTCATTGTCCAGCTTTAAACGCATTCCGGGTGGGATTTTAGTAATATTCTGTTCGCCATCCTCATCAAATTCTATAATCTCCTGTTCTGATGCGTTAAAGAAAAACTCGGTGTTTTCATAAGTGGCGCCCGCCCTGTTATTGAGCGGCTGTCCAACTTTCATTGCTTCAAAAACGGGGCCTTCATCTGTATAAAACAGTTGCGCTTCCTGTGTTTCCCCATCATACGCAATGTCGCGCATATAGTAGCCCGAGCGATATACCTGCAAGTTGAATTTGCCGCCTCCGTAAACCGAATCCAATTCATAAACCCGGACGCCATTTTCCTGAGTCTCGGTGTGTCGTGCGAAATACGGAACCGACAAATACACCTCGGTGACTTCAGGATTTAACTCTGGGTTTATTATAGGATTAGTGCTTTTTAACTGCACTTGCGTCGCAAAACTGGCTGTGGTTGTACCAAAAACAGTGTTTTTATAAACTCCTAACGGATTAACAGGCAGGTTTCTTGACTCGACAGGCCCGGTTCCTACAGTAGTTGCTTTAACCGGGACATCGAATTTTGTTTCCATGCCAAAATGATCGTCGCCCACAATTCCCGAACCGATTTCGTTGAAATCCTTGTCGCATGAAACCAATGAAAGTACCGCTACAAATGCCAGTACCGACTTAAAAAATGAATTGTACATATAATAGTAATTGTTATAGAACCGTATTTCTGTAGAAGTCTGTATACGCTTCACCAAATTTTTCTTTAGGGACGAAAGGTAGAAAAGGTTTGCCTGAAGATTCTATATATTTTGTTAAACTTGGCGACACTCCTTCCGACGCTATTATCACTGCGTCTGAGTGGTTTACCGATACTTTAATGAGGTTTTCATAGTCGGGTGTTTCAAGAAAAGAAACCGCCTCTTCCGGTACCTCATCGAACTTAACCTTATTGATCATTTCGGGGTCAAGTGTGCCGTCGAACGATTGACTGTAAACCGAGGTAACGATTTTGGTATTCTCAAAAAGCGCTTCGTCTTTGTAGTAATGTTTCATGTAAACGGGAAGCATTCCGGCGAGCCAGCCATGAACGTGGATGATATCGGGCACCCAATTCAATTTTTTGACCGTTTCAACTACGCCCTTCGCAAAAAATATGGCACGTTCGTCGTTGTCGGGATACAATACTCCATCTTCATCGGTAAAAGTGGCTTTTCGCTTAAAGTATTCATCGTTGTCAATAAAATACACCTGGATTCGCTCTTTAGGGATTGATGCTACCTTGATAATCAGCGGCATATCGAGGTCGTTTACTACTAAATTCATTCCAGAGAGTCTGATGACTTCATGTAATTGGTGCCTTCTCTCATTAATATTCCCATACCGTGGCATAAATATCCTGATTTGCCCGCCTTGATCATTGATCATTTTCGGGACATCATAAGACATTAAAGAAACCTCATTTTCAGCCAGATACGGAACCACTTCAGATGATACGTATAATATCCTCTTATCCTCCATATTGTATTTTACTTTACTTAGTCAACAAAAACAGGGCAAATTTACGAAAATTTACGCAGTTATTGACTAATATCTTAAGTTTGCACCTTATTTAATAAATTATACATGCTGATTTTCAACAGGCAGGCAGCGTTGTCAAAACACCTCGCATCTGTTTCAGGGCCTGAAACTACAATCGGCTTTGTGCCTACTATGGGCGCACTTCATTCGGGACATCTTTCCTTGCTGAAAGTGTCGCTCGATCAAAATTCGCTCACGGTTATCAGCATATTTGTCAACCCGACACAATTCAATAATGCTGAGGATTTAGAGAAGTATCCCCGAACCCTGGAAAGCGACATCGACAAAATAAAAAGTCAGGATTCCAATATTATTGTGTTTACGCCTTCGGTCGACGACATTTATGAAGGAAACACCGTTTCACAGCATTTCGAATTTGACGGGCTTGAAGATCAGATGGAAGGAAAATTCAGGCCGGGCCATTTTGACGGTGTGGGAACGATTGTCAAGCGATTATTTGAAATTGTCAAACCAACCAATGCCTATTTTGGGGAAAAAGACTTTCAGCAGTTACAGATTGTTAAAAAAATGACAGCCATTCATAATCTTCCTGTCAATGTGGTTGGATGCCCGGTTTTCCGCGAACCCAACGGCCTGGCTATGAGTTCGCGAAATGAACGTTTATCGCCCGCCGAACGTGAAAAAGCATCCTTGATCTATAAAACGCTACTTTCTGCCAAATCTAAATTTGGCACAGTAAATGCAGGCCAGATCAGGCAATTTGTGAGTACGGTATTTGCGGATGAACCAGATTTCGAGCTGGAATATTTCGAAATTGCAGACGAAGAAACACTGCGGCCAGCCAACATTGTGCAGGCCAACAAAAAGTACCGCGCTTTTATTGCCGTAATCATCAACAATGTCCGTTTGATTGACACCATTTCACTAAATTAATTACCTTTGCCCCATGCAAATTCAAGTTGTAAAATCTAAAATACACCGCGTTACAGTTACTGGTGCCGATCTTAATTACATCGGCAGCATTACGATTGATGAGGCGCTGATGGAAGCGTCAAATATTGTCGAAGGTGAAAAAGTTTCGATTGTTAACATCAATAATGGCGAACGGCTCGAGACCTACGCAATTACCGGAAACCGTGATAGTGGCGAAATTACCTTAAATGGCCCTGCCGCGCGTAAAGTGCAAAAAGGCGACGTGATCATCATCATCTCATACGGAATCATCGATTTTGAGGAAGCAAAAACGTTCCGGCCCAAACTCCTTTTCCCAAATGAGAAGGACAATTCCCTAACCTGATCCGTTGAAAAAACAGCTCAGCAAATGGCTTTCCATACTGCTCCCGTTACTTTTGGGGGTTTTCTTGATTGTCTACACTTATCACAAATATACACCTGAGCAGATCGACGTCATAAAGGGACATTTCAAGAACGCCGATTATATCTATATTTTCATATCGCTCATTATTTCATTGGTGGGTTGTGTTTCGCGTGCCTATAGATGGAAATACTCACTTGAGCACATGGGTTACAAAAATTCATTTGCGAATAACTTCATGGCGGTTTCGATCGGCTATCTGATGAACATGACGATTCCGCGGTCAGGTGAAATTTCGCGTGCCCTTATTCTCAAAAAATACGATAATATCCCATTCGACAAAGGGTTCGGCACCATCGTTGCCGAGCGCGTGGTCGACACTGTAATACTTCTATTTTTGGTGTTGCTCGCTTTCTTTGTGCAGTTTGATGTTGTGAAGGCGTTCATACTCGACAAAATCCCGATGGAAGAAGTGTTCTGGATCATGGGCTTGGGATCGCTGCTGTTTTTTTGCGTCGTGTTTATGTACATCTATTCAAAACATG